>NZ_JANRHP010000019.1:0-924 GCF_024733725.1 Parasutterella secunda | reverse complement strand
AAATGCAGTCGTGAGATCGTCACGTTGAGTGGTTGTCAAATTTGAACCATTGACGACTAATTTCCCGCCTTGGAAAGAGATAATCTGGCTGAGATTTTCTCGTAGATAGCCAGGGACGTATTTTTGAAAATAGTCGGATAACAAGGTCTGCACAGATTGTGGAACATCAGTCGTTGTTCCCGTAATGTAATTGAGGACTTGCTGACCCATGGAACCTGCGCTGGCCACAATTTGATTGAAGGCGGTTGTCAAGGAGCCTCCAGTCATGGTGTAGCGGGTGGTATCGTCTATTTCATTAACCGTTGCGTTACCACCGGTCAGGTTCACTTGTCCGCCCACTAAAGTGTCTGTACTAAACGTCCCGCCGGAAATATTGACGATACCGCCATCATTGTTGATTTGACCGCTACCCGCCCAAGTTTGGGAACTATTGATGGTTCCTGTATTGTTAAAAATGCCTGTATTTGTTGTCTTTGAACCGTTAGAGCTGGTGTTATTCCAAATTCCGTTGTTGTTGACGGTGCCTTCATTAGTAACTGTCTGGACGGATAGTTTTATAACGTCTTGAAGGATTGATAAAGTTCCATCTGAATAATTGGTTATAAAATTATTTCCTAACCAATCCATCACGATACCACCATGACCATACCAAGAAGCTGTACCGTCAATGATGATGTTCCCGTGGTTTTGAAATGAGTCTCCCTCAGAAAAAATCAGTCCCCATTGACCTCCTCCGGGACGAAGATTAATTTTTAATGTCACTCCATTATTGACTCTGACAGCGCCACCGCCATCGGCAATATGGATAGTGTCATGCGTAATTTCATAATCTTTTGAGTATGTTCCTTGATATAGAACGGTGTAGTCGGATCCAGCGAATGCTAGATGATGACCTGCCAGGCTTAACAAACTTAAAATAACACT
>NZ_JANRHP010000018.1:0-1125 GCF_024733725.1 Parasutterella secunda | reverse complement strand
GAATGCACTAGTGAGAGTATCGCGTTCAGTTTCGGTTAATGTGACACCGGTTACCTTCACGATACCGTCTTCAGAAATGACTAAATGACCTTTTAGACTTTCTCTAACCTCACCCGGTAAAAATTGAACGAAATACTCTGTTGAGAGAGTATTGATCTCTTCATGCGTACTCGAACTAAGTCCTATGGTATTTAATTCTGGTTTCCACGAAACGGAATCGGTAAACAGTAAATTTTCTCCAACAATTTCTAACGTTCCGTTATCATGTGAAAACTTACCGGAGTCTCCGATTGATAATGATTCAGAAACTTTCCAATTACCGGTATTAACTACTTCTCCGGTAACTTCAAGACCTGCATTTGCATTGATAGTACCAGCGTTAGAACCACTCTCAACGGTAAATAAGGTATCAGAAGTGTATGTCGCTTGATTTAAGCTACCACTACCGGAAGATGCAGTAATCGTCTGACTATCACCATTTACTAATGTACCGCCCCCAAATGTCAAACTTTGAATGACGGATGTATTAGAAATATCTAATTCACCGCCATTTAAAATAACTGAACCATTATCAGAATTAAATTTAGAAGTCGTAAAGGTCGAGTCGGAATCTAAAGTAATTATTCCTTTATTTACAAAGTTTGTTGTGACACTTGCAGAGGAATTATTTTTAAAGGTCATCTGACCTTCATTAGTAAAATATCCCTGCGTCATATTGAATTTGCCGTTATCAAATAGCATCACTCCATTTACATAGTTATTGGCATACATCGTCCACATAGGTTGTTGGAACGATGCTCCCTCTGAAAACTCCATGTAACTGTAATTTCTCGTATAAACAGAATTACGATTAGGTGTTGGTTCATGCCAGCGAATGCCCGCTCCACTGCCTTTAAAGAAAATGCTTCCTTTGTTTTCTAAAACATCATTTGGATAGGGATACTCTTTATTATTTCCATGAAGCAAAATAGTTGAGTTTTCCATGGTTAACTCAACGCCTTCACGAATCCATAAATATCCTCCCGGTGTAATGGAATCGTTAGTGATTGTTCGACTAGAGTTAATGTCTATATTTCCAGGATCTGCTAAGGCATTTTGAAAACATACTAGGAGGCCAATAGCTAG
>NZ_JANRHP010000017.1:0-1244 GCF_024733725.1 Parasutterella secunda | reverse complement strand
TCTGGTGGCGAGTCAGTTGTTCATTTTTGACAATCGTGAGTGATTCGGCGTGTGATTGTTTCGGTGCCGCTTTTATACAACAGATCGTGCCTACGGCTCACCGTATTGCGACGTTGGCGTCCTTCGCACGATCCACGTAACCCTGCACCCTAGACGGTGAGCGAGAGTGAAGTGTCGCCTGCGTCTTGCAACCACTTGCGAATCCGTCCAGCTTGATCGAGCCGCTAGGGTTCAAATCCACGTCTATCGTCAGCGCCGAGCATCCTTTGAATGTGTCGGTGAAGTCTGTGAGCTGTGGATTATGGACGAAGAGCCCCCTAGGCACACGTTGGAGGGTCCTACAACCCTCGAACGCACCGCTTAATGATCTTACATTTCCAAGGTGCGGAAGCGGCGCCAGAAGCTCCTTTACGAAGTCACGTCGGAAATTCAGAAGAGGATAGTCTCGAACGCCATCAACCCGTCTAAGCTCGACGATGTCGTTGACCTTGAAGCTAACCCGATCAAGGAGCTGATCGGTCGGCTTGCCGTTGATCAAGATTTGAAACCCTTGAAGTCGATGCTTTGGACGACTCGTCAGCCGGAGATTGGTCAACGATTTGGAGGTTCGAAATCGGTAAAAATTGTCGTTCATCATGATATGGATTGCTCGATATGCCGTATTGGTATTTACCGATTTAAGGGGAAATTTCCTGTTGGAGAGTTTTTGAACAATACCGATTCGTCTGTAACCCTTGACATTATTGGCAGTTATCGATGCCGTCTATCTCATTATCTCCTATAAGTGGAGATTGAACTCTCACTATGTGAGACGTTCTTGCTTATCAGTCGTCAGACTGTAAGTTCAATCATTGTGACTCACCCTCTTATACACACACAATCCAAGATTGTGACGCTGGGGCGAAGCCCTAGCGATCACGTTGTCGAGTGCGAGTGTCAGCGAGCGCTCGGCAACAGACACTTCTCTTTGAAAGATTCTTCGTTTGTTCCTTTCCCTGTATTGTCCGACCATCCCACGTAAATCTTTCTTCCGAACATTCTCGTTGCCACTTCTTCGAATACCTTGATCGTATCTTCTTTGTCAGATTTCCTTACGTACATCGCATCGCAATGATGTAGATACGGGATCTTTCGTTTCAACAATTCCTTGCCGATCTCGATCATAAATTCCGATTCAATCCTTTGTATCTCTTTGAATACCTTCGGCTTGCCATACAGCTCTTTCAGATACGGTCGCTCCTTCT
>NZ_JANRHP010000016.1:0-1485 GCF_024733725.1 Parasutterella secunda | reverse complement strand
CCCAACCCCAGAAGAAAACTTTGTACAGTAATTACTCTCCGAGTCGTGAGAAACAATATTCACCCCAAGAACAGAATAATTGATAACGAGCCAAATCAAAGGTTGACCTATCGTATGCTCCGTTGTATCGCTTACGGATTGAATGTAATAAACACGCCTCGATTAATTCCTCTGAGTACTTACCGAAGTTACCGAGTCTGTCAGACTTTGCCCAAGATTTAAAACTTGCCCGAGCAGTCCCGTGTTGGGTTGCTACTTTTGGGTTTCCGTCGGAGTCCAGCATCAAGGGATCTACCCACGGGTCCTGCCCAGCCAGAACTTGATCAGCACTCATTGAACGAAATAAGGTTGAAGGTACCGAATCACACAATGCCAAACCGCGAACGCTTGGAAAAATAAAACTCGACTTATCATGCTTTCGTGGTTTCATCTTTTGGAGAATAACCAAAGCCTGCGGACTGAGAGGTATATGCCGAATCCCTCGACCTTTATTTTTGTCGTGCTCTGGCGGTATACGCCAAAGCGGAATCTCTCCGTCCAATTCACACTCCGACCACTCTGACAGCCGAACAGCACGGAAGCGTGAGGCTGTCAGAATTGAAAAAGCCACCGCTAGGGCAGAATTCGTACCATTATTAAGTAAGGCACACATCAAATCCGGCACCCTCTCATACGGCAATGCCGCCATGTTCTCGCCTGCCGTTCGTTGAAGGGTTAACGGTTGCAAAAGCACCCCAAGCGATCCCCGCTTATCAATTGGATTAACTCCAACGTAATACTTCTTGATAATTGCGAATTCGAATACTCGCCTCAATAGCTGGTATATCTTGTCGGCTGAATTCTTAGATTTCCACACAGGGGTCAATACTTTTACGGCGTCTTCAACCCCAAGCTCTTGAATGACTCGATTACCGATCAGTGGGTAGACATGTTTACGGAGTCGCAGGTAAGCCGTGCGTTCCCCTTTCTCATTGTTAGCCCAGGCGTTGATTGAGCGCTGATACTCAAACCACTCAACCGCTACATTGCGAAAGGTTTTTAAGTACACCGATTTTTGCGCGTCGAGTTTATGGAGCTTTTCGATTGCTTCTACCTCTCGGCGTTTATGTTCCACCCTAGGATCTTCTCCACGGTCTAATTGATACCGACACTCGGCGCCGAGCTTTCGTGCTTCCGTGAGCGATATATCACGAGGGAGGTAGTAGTCATGTCGAACTCCGTGACGAGTCCAACGCATCAAGTAGCGGATCGTGCCGTTACGTTTCCTAATGCGCAAACCGACAACGCCCCCTGCGGCGTACACGCCGTCATCCATTGTCGAAATTCGCGCCTTGGTCACCTTTTTGTCACCCCTTGATCGTTATTTTGGTCACCCTCAGGACACACAATGCCACGCAATCGCCTCGGTGCCAAGGCTTAGAGCGTGGTGCTTGGTCACCCTTGGGATGTCCAACAGGTCACCCTTTGGGTGAAAATAGGCAAGAT
>NZ_JANRHP010000014.1:0-2565 GCF_024733725.1 Parasutterella secunda | reverse complement strand
TAGTGCGCAATTTTTTGTCGATTGATACTTCTTAATTTGATGCAGGATTTGACTGTTATTTTGGTATTTAAAGTTAGCTTTAAATATTGTTGCTTGTTTCTTTTCTTTGTTGAGTGTTAATAGCTTGGCGGCCGATTGGTATCCATGGGCTACTGATGAATGGATGGTTCCAAGCTCTGCCAATAGCACTTACGACAACTTTTATTGGACATATAACAGCGGAGCAGCAAGTCCATCCTTTATTCTCGGTGGTGCGCATCATTCAAGTGTGAATGTTGGAACCATGAATATTCTAGGTGACTTTGTAATGACCTATGGGCCTGCTTCTTATTTGTTAGCAGAAGGCAACTTTAGATCTTATGCGAAAGGTACTTTAAATATTGGAGGGGATGCTCATATTGAGAATGGGGCGACATTAACAGGAACTGGACCAATTCAAAGTCCAACATTAGAAGCAGTATTAAATGTTAACGGGACAGTTTATTTAAAAAATGGAGGTAAGTTATCTGGTGGTAGTTCAAAAGGAAGTACCAGTACAGTCAATTTTGACATCAATCAATTAATGATTGGTGACAAAAGTACATTTATCACAGGTAATGGGCCAAGCGGAACATTCACTTTTACAGGGAATTTCAACAATATAACCGTTCAATCAGGAGGAACATTTACAGCCCATAACGGGTCTAAGGGTTTGAAATCAACGGTTGTTATCAATAACTCCCTTAATTTGAATTCAGGTTCGAATTTAATAAATTACAGCGGATTAGTTGTTGGATCTAATCGAGATAATTATGTAATCGTAGGCAATACTGTTACATTCGATCATGCCACTGTGACTGAAAACATGAAGCTCGCCCAGGAGCAAGGCACGATCAATCTTGCCGGCAGTGGCTATGTTTTCGCTGACTTCAGTCAAACCGGCGGAGTGTTCACTAACGACGCTGACGTGACTTTTAACGGTGCAAATATCTCTACTGAGGGGCAACTTATTAACACCGGCTCAATCTCGTTTAACGGCGTTAGCGTATTAAATAAACTGATTCAAGGTGACGGAACCGTCAACATCATCGGCGGCACATTCACCACGGATCATTTTGAAGGCGGGAAAGTCAATCTTCAGGATGGTGTCACGACGTTAGCGAGCTTAAACGATAAAGCTCAACACAGTATGACGGGCGGCGAATTGCACATTGGATCGGATGAGATTTTCGGTAGCTTAGGTGTGATGGGCGACGGTGAACTCAACGTCATCGGTTTAAACGCCAAGATACCGGAAGACATCCGAACGACGATGACGGAGTTCTTCAAGAAATACGTTCCCGGTTTCGTCAAGGAAACCCTCGATCAATACGCCACTTTTAACGGCGGAAAGATTGTCCTGAAAGTGGGCTCATTGACTGAAACGCAAGTCGCTGATTTGAAGGCTGCGTTTAAAGAGACGTTTCCAATTTCAATTTTTTAACAGCCGAAACACCAAAAAACAGCCTAGAAGAGTCGTATTTATGTGATGGAAAAGCAACAAAAATTTAAAATTTCAACGGTTGAAACACTAGATATAGCACTTTTAGAAATCGGAGCTATCCTAGAAAAAATTATTCGCTAGAATGACGGTAACAGTCGGTTACCAACTTGTGATTTTTCTTTGAAATCACTTGCGACTGGACAAAAATTTCAACATAACAAGGGTGTGTTGATGACTTTTTGTGCACTAAACAAATACCAAACGGTGATCCGGTTTGCATTTTTATGCAAAAGCCGGAGGTTTTTGTGTACGCATTTTCTGCCTAAGTAAGTTGATTGCTTTGTTCATAGGAAAGATAGAAAACTTTCTCGGTAACTGACTCTCATAAATAACGTTATTTTGAGGGACAGTAAATGGCTCAAGTTAAACAATTGCTCCGCATCTATTTAAAGAGCGGACAAAACATTGAAGTGTGGTTCAACGCTGAAAAACTTAATGAATTGAACCCACAAATCAATAAATTCCTTGAAGAACTAAAGAAAAAAGACAAAGAAAACGAAATCTTTGAGTTTGGAGGGCAACGCCTCATTTTGATTCGTTTAGATGACGTGATTGCCGCGGATGCTATGAGTTTTGAGAAAAAAGAAACTCAAGAGCCCGAGGTCAAGGCGGAATCAAAAGCCTAAGAAGGAATCGTCATGCTTTGGAAAGACCGCTTTATCGATTGCTCTGCTATTGGAACGATCTATTTTGACCGTTCCAGCAAAGGTAAAAAAGGCCGTCATCATGCTTGGCGAGCTGAAATTACCGTCGGTGGCGTGCGTATCCGTAAGCGTTTCCAAAGTTACGACGAATGTGAAAGTTTTCTTATTGAAACAGTGGAATCGAACGAGGGTGCCTATTGGCCCCAAAACTCGGTTCTCAGTTTGAGGAAATCTTTGTATGAATAAAGTTTATAAGACCGTTTGGAACGCTTTACGGCACTGCTTAGTTGTGGTCAGTGAAGCGACAAAATCTGCTTCTCAGCGAGGCAGTACATCTTATGCCAACGGTAGTGAAGTCGGGGTTTCCAGCCCGATGAAGTCCGTTGGATTTAAGCACTC
>NZ_JANRHP010000013.1:0-3168 GCF_024733725.1 Parasutterella secunda | reverse complement strand
AATGGGGAGCCGGGCGATGTCCTACTTTCACTGGAAATACAACCAACTATCATCGGCGCTAAGGCGTTTCACTGTCCTGTTCGGAATGGGAAGGAGTGGGACCACCCCGCTATGGTCGCCCGGCTAAGCTTGTTGTCTCGTGCCGGCACTGGCCCGCACTCGACGAATTCTTTTCGGTGTCACAAAGCGTCACGGTTTGTGTCTTGCAGTCTTGAGCTTCTTTGAGCAACAAGCTGTACGGTTATAGGATCAAGCCTTACGAGCAATTAGTATCAGTTAGCTTAACGTCTCACAACGCTTCCACACCTGACCTATCAACGTCCTGGTCTCGAACGACTCTTCAAGGAGGTCTAGCCTCCGGGAAGACTTATCTTCAGGCAGGTTTCCCGCTTAGATGCTTTCAGCGGTTATCCCTTCCGGACATAGCTACCCGGCAATGCGATTGGCATCACAACCGGTACACCAGCGGTCCGTCCACTCCGGTCCTCTCGTACTAGGAGCAGCCCCCGTCAATCTTCCAGCGCCCACGGCAGATAGGGACCAAACTGTCTCACGACGTTTTAAACCCAGCTCACGTACCTCTTTAAATGGCGAACAGCCATACCCTTGGGACCGACTACAGCCCCAGGATGAGATGAGCCGACATCGAGGTGCCAAACACCGCCGTCGATATGAACTCTTGGGCGGTATCAGCCTGTTATCCCCAGAGTACCTTTTATCCGTTGAGCGATGGCCCTTCCATACAGAGCCACCGGATCACTATGACCTGCTTTCGCATCTGCTCGACTTGTTGGTCTCGCAGTCAAGCACGCTTATGCCATTGCACTATCAGCACGATTTCCGACCGTACCTAGCGTACCTTCGCACTCCTCCGTTACCCTTTAGGAGGAGACCGCCCCAGTCAAACTGCCTACCATACACGGTCCCTAGCCCAGATCATGGGCCGAGGTTAGAACCGCAAACAAATCAGGGTGGTATTTCAAGGATGGCTCCGCTCAAACTGGCGTCCGAGTTTCACTGCCTCCCACCTATCCTACACAAATCGGTTCACAGTCCAATGTAAAGCTACAGTAAAGGTTCATGGGGTCTTTCCGTCTAGCCGCGGGGAGATTGCATCATCACAAACACTTCAACTTCACTGAGTCTCGGGAGGAGACAGTGTGGCCATCATTATGCCATTCGTGCAGGTCGGAACTTACCCGACAAGGAATTTCGCTACCTTAGGACCGTTATAGTTACGGCCGCCGTTTACTGGGACTTCGATCAGGAGCTTGCACCCCATCAATTAATCTTCCAGCACCGGGCAGGCATCACACCCTATACGTCGACTTTCATCTTTGCAGAGTGCTATGTTTTTAGTAAACAGTTGCAGCCACCTATTCTCTGAGGCCTCTTCACGCTTAAGATGTTTCTTCTCTCACGCTACAAAGGCACACCTTCTTCCGAAGTTACGGTGTCAATTTGCCGAGTTCCTTCTCCCGAGTTCTCTCAAGCGCCTTAGTATATTCAACTCGCCCACCAGTGTCGGTTTGCGGTACGGTCTTGTCAAGCTACCACTTAGAGGCTTTTCTTGGAAGCACTTCCGATGACTTCTTCTCTCGTGGAGAATCGATGTTTCGACTCGAAGATCTGAAGGCGGATTTGCCTGCCTTCCTTCTACTCTCACAAACCGGGATATCCAACACCCGGATCATCTTTCACACTCCGTCCCCCCATCGCATACTTGACAATGGTCTAGGAATATTAACCTTGTTCCCATCGACTACGCTTCTCAGCCTGGCCTTAGGGGCCGACTCACCCTGCTCCGATGAACGTAGAGCAGGAAACCTTGGGCTTACGGCGAGCGGGCTTTTCACCCGCTTTAACGTTACTCATGTCAGCATTCGCACTTCTGATACCTCCAGCATGCTTCTCAACACACCTTCGCAGGCTTACAGAACGCTCCCCTACCACTCATACTTACGTATGAATCCGCGGCTTCGGTTACTTGCTTAGCCCCGTTACATCTTCCGCGCAGAAAGACTCGATCAGTGAGCTATTACGCTTTCTTTAAAGGATGGCTGCTTCTAAGCCAACTTCCTGACTGTCTTAGCCTTTCCACTTCGTTTTCCACTTAGCAAATATTAGGGACCTTAGCCGGCGGTCTGGGTTGTTTCCCTTTTGAGTCCGGACGTTAGCACCCGGTGCTCTGTCTCCCGCGCTCACACTTCCAAGTATTCGGAGTTTGCCATGGTTTGGTAAGACGCCATGTCCCCCTAGCCATAACAGTGCTCTACCCCCTGGAGTGATACGCGAGGCACTACCTCAATAGTTTTCGGGGAGAACCAGCTATCTCCGGATTTGTTTAGCCTTTCACCCCTATCCACAACTCATCCGCTAATTTTGCAACACTAGTCGGTTCGGTCCTCCATTGTGTGTTACCACAACTTCAACCTGGTCATGGATAGATCATCCGGTTTCGGGTCTACGCCCAGCAACTACTCGCTCTATTCGAACTCGCTTTCGCTACGCCTCCCCTACTCGGTTAAGCTCGCTACTGAACGTAAGTCGCTGACCCATTATGCAAAAGGTACGCAGTCACCCTCGCGGGCTCCTACTGTTTGTATGTATGCGGTTTCAGATTCTATTTCACTCCCCTCCCGGGGTTCTTTTCGCCTTTCCCTCACGGTACTGGTTCACTATCGGTCGATTACGAGTATTTAGCCTTGGAGGATGGTCCCCCCATCTTCGAGCAGGATGTCACGTGTCCCGCTCTACTTCTCATGCTCTTAGTACCACACCAACAATTTCATATACCGGGCTATCACCGTCTTTGGCCGAACTTTCCAGATCGTTCTACTGTCATCAGTGTTATCAAGCATTAGGCTGCTGCGCATTCGCTCGCCGCTACTAGCGCAATCTCGGTTGATTTCTTTTCCTGGAGCTACTTAGATGTTTCAGTTCACTCCGTTCGCCTCTTTAAGCTATGTATTCACTTAAAGATACCTTTGCAGGTGAGTTCCCTCATTCGGATATCCATGGTTCAACGCTCGTTGTCAGCTCCCCACGGCTTTTCGCAGACTGCCACGTCCTTCTTCGCCTGTAATCGCCAAGGCATCCACCACATACACTTAGTCACTTGATCCTATAACCCTACCGCCTATTGCCCGGCAGAGTCACAAGCAACTC
>NZ_JANRHP010000012.1:0-6243 GCF_024733725.1 Parasutterella secunda | reverse complement strand
GATCAATCTGACTAAGTAACGAAAGCATAGGGCGAAGTCCTGCTTCGCCCTACCTCAATAACCTTATAACTAACCGAGGACAATATTTATGTTACCTCTTTATTCTTCTACTGAATTCTCCGATGCATCCCTTGATGACAAGCTCCCTCTTCAATGTTTGATGTGTGGAAAAATCTTTTACAAGACAAAACGGGAAATTCTCCGCGTAACAAGAAACCCTGACAGTCGTACCAAACTGGACTTCTGTTGCCGATCTTGTAGCGCTCAGTATTTGAATTTATTCTATCGACACCGTAGCAAGTTTGAACTCTTCCTCGAAGATTACTTTATTCAAAATCTTCCTGAATACCTGCCAAACCTTCCTATGGTATTCAATTGTCGTGATTTATTCGACGAACCCCATGAAGTGGATCTTTATTTCCCAACTATTAAAGTCGCCGTTGAAATAAACGGTCGTCATCACTATGAGCCTATCCATGGCATGGATCGCTTCAACGAGACCATCAAAAATGACAATGCGGTTGCATCTTGTTGCTATGAGCAAGGCATCCTGTTGGTCGTATTTAATACTTCTGAAATGGGGCATTTCTCCATGCAAAAGGGTGAACTGTATGCCAAGCCATTACTGGATATTATCGTGGGATTACATGCGGAATATGAACAATACAACAAAACTGCAAGTGCGTAATAGATTGTTGAACTACGTATCGAAGCAAATGAATTATCGACCCGACCCTGTGTTGATAGATCGTTGGCTTGAACTGTACGCAGATTTCCTTTTTTACTTGGGTGCGGATAAGGAATCTTACGGTTCTACTGGCTCGAACATTCAACAGGCAATTATTAATCGTGCCAACTTGAAACGGACCCAAGAAAAACTCAACCTTTTGGAGGCAAAGATTGGTTGCCAACCAATTCAGAGATAATATGAAGCGTAAAAATATATGCATGACACCGATAGAAAACTGGTTATCTGATATCAAACAAAGGATTATCCAACGCCAACGCCTCGAAGAGCGTGTCCGGACTCTGTGTGAAGAACCCGTGCCACAACATACGATCGATTTCTGGGTCGCCGCTTACCAAGAGTTCCTAAATTGCGAGGCTCGATTTAATCGTGTCGGTGAACGTTACGGTAACGGCTGGCTAACCTTCGCGGCATATTCGCTTATAAAGGCTCAGGAAGAGTTAGACTACTGGGAAGAAAAACTCGGAGTCCACCCATACGAACGAAAACGTTACGAGTTTCAATAATCATTCACAGAAAAAGAGGCATAATCATCAAAGGTTATGCCTCTTTCAGGTAATCATGGATAACAAAACGAAAGCCGAGCGCAGTCTTAATATGTCCCGCATCCATGCAAAGGATACTAAGCCCGAGCTGACGATTCGACGGCTTTTATTTGCTGATGGTTTCCGCTATCGCATACATGTGAAGACGCTACCCGGGACTCCTGATCTGGTTCTACCGAAATACCGAGCCGTAATATTTGTACATGGTTGCTTTTGGCATGGACATGACGGCTGCAAGTACGCAAAACTCCCGACAACACATGTCGAGTTTTGGAGAGACAAGATTTCCAAAAATAAGGAAAGAGACCAACGTGTCCGCCAGGAGCTGGTCAGCGGCGGCTGGCGAGTCTTAACAATCTGGACGTGTTCAATTAATAATCAGGCGAAAGTGAAAGAGACCTATACCCAGGTCAAAGATTGGATTCTAAACAAGGCTGAGCAGTCGGTGTTGTAATTTAAGAATCAGCGCTGATCGAACCGGACCTGTAACTGTAAGCCAAAGAACCAATCGCCGCCTATCTTTTCAAGTTGCCCGCCCCCATGTCGTCCAAGCGATGGGGTGTCAAAGACGGTATTCGACAACAAATACTCTCCGATAGAATTACGAGTGAATAACTCCAAACACACCACTCGTCCATCCTTTAAAACAATAATGATGCCGCCGTTCGCCTGATCATGACCGTCCCATTTTGCGCTTACGCTCGCCCCTGTTGAAAAGGCAAGGAGGAAATTCTGCATCTTATAGCGGGCGGAGTTCATGATTTCTTCGCTATTCTGTCCAAGCATCTGAAATGTTGGACTGAGGTTTCTTCTGGTGCAACACATGTCGACCAACTCCCCAAGAGTTCGCCTGTCGCCCTTCTTTGATTTTTTCTCGTAGGTATAGTGTTCTAATAAAACCTCTGCCAGAATATCGGGGAACTTGGTGTCGATTATTCGCAATGTATAGCCAAGAGCTTCTTTTGCTGTTTTCTCAAATTTCAACCTGAACCCGTTTTTTCTCAAAATTTCGAGGTAGGATCTTATCTGAGTCCTCTTGCCATCATTTGGAAGGTTGAAATCATTGGCGATCTGCTCCAAAAGCCCCCGATCTTTATCGGTCAAGCGTTCATGATCCGTTGGTACCACCCGATAATAGAGCAGAGAGTTTTCGTGATTGGAGTTAATCAGACTCGGGTTTGAGCCAACGTGTGACTTTACTGAAAAGCCAAGCGTGTGAGAGTGCGTCTGATTAGACGATATGACCTCACCTTGAAGGTCACTTTTGTCAATACTTTTTGCCGTTAGCTTTTCTGTTTGTAGCAGTGTTTTTAATCGAACGATTTCAGGAGAATCGTCGCTGATATTGTCACCTTGGGCGATTAATCGGAAAAGCTGATCGGCATGTGAGCGAATAACTCTGCGAGCAATCTTTGAAGACCTGCCATCATCTCGTACTATATCGAGGGTGTCATTTTCTACGATGCCATCTTGGGGGAATTGATAAACGATCCCCTCATTACGAAAGACTCGTAAAAAAGTTACGTTCTGTCCTAAAAGTTGCAAATGTCCGTCGACAAGCTCTATAACTCTGTTTCCCAGGATATACACGAACGCATAGAATTCGCTGACTTCGCCTTTATTTTTTGTCGGCACTTTTGGTCTCCGAAACCCTGTTGATCGGTTTGTCTAGTATTTGCTTAATATTCCGAGCGATTGCCTCGATCACATTAACAGTAACCGAATTGCCGAGTTGTTTGTAGCTGTGTACGTCAGCAAGGGGAAAGATAAAACTATCGGGGAAACCTTGAAGCCGCGCCCATTCCCTCGGAGTCATCTTCCGAATTCCCTCCCTGTTAATTTCTCCCTTAATATGAGTCGTCGGGGTAAGATCCGTCTGTCTTGTATCAATTAAAAGATTACGTTCTCGTCCCATACCGCCGCAAACAATAGCCGCCGATACATCATCCCAAGATCTGACTTCGTAACCGAAACCGTGCCCTAATGCTTCATGTCGTGCACGATGGGCTCTAAGAGTTCGCAAGTATTGATCACTGAGATAGTACTTTGCGGGTACCGGCTTTTCTTCGATAATGTCTGCAATGGTTTTTGTAGAATCCGTTGGATCAGGGAATCTGAAATCTGTGGCATCAATGTCATTGCGAAAAGCTACGATATAAATGCGCTCACGGTTTTGGGGCACTCCGAAATCCCGAGAATTGAGGACTCGTGCAAAGACTTGATACCCGAGTTGTTTTAAGGTCTTTGTGATAATCGAGAAAGTGCGACCTTTGTCATGAATGGTCAGCCCCTTCACATTCTCACAAAAAATAACCTCGGGCTTATGCTTTTCGCAGATTCGGGCGACTTCGAAAAACAAAGTGCCGCGACAGATGCCCTTGTAGTCGTCATTAAAACCCTGACGCTTACCGGCAAGGCTGAAAGCCTGACAAGGAAAACCTGCGAGGCAGATATTAAAGGGAGGGATTTTCTCCTGTACCTCATCCTTTGTTATATCTCCCTCGATATTGAAAGCGTCGTGAAAGTTAGCAGAGTAGGTTTTTTGTGCTGGTTGATCCCACTCGCTGACGAAAACGGTCGATATTTCGTCGTTAAACGCACGTTCAAAACCGAGACGGATGCCGCCTATGCCAGCAAATAAGTCAATCGATCGCCATACCTTAGATTTCATTTCTTATACCCCGAAGATCCCTCAGATTTTAAATGAAGTACTCAGACTCCGCCAAAATCAAGCCTTCAAAGACAGACGGTTATAAAGCGTATTACGACTAATTCCTACTTTTTTTGCGACCTTGGTTTTGGGCACCCCCTGCGCAATCATCTCTTGCGCTTTTTTGATAACGGCTTCACTTATCGGTTTCCTGCCCTTGTAAACCCCGCGCTTCTTCGCAAGAGCAATACCCTGAGCCTGACGCTCACGAATGAGAGATCGTTCAAATTGGGCTACCGCTCCCAGCATCGCCAAAAGTAAATCCGACATCGCCGACTCTTTCCCATGAGGGACAATGTGGACGTTCTCTTTCAGAAAGTGGACGCCGACCCCCTTGTCTTTGAGGGTTTGGGTAACGGCGAGAAGATCGAGCGTTGAACGTGCCAAGCGATCCATGCTTAGGACATAAAGCTCGTCACCTTCACGGACGTAGTCCATCATCTGCTGGAAACCTTCGCGGTTGGTATCCTTGCCGCTGGACTTGTCGGTGAAAACCTTTTTCAGATTCAACTTATCCAATTCTTCAAGCTGTCGAGCCAGGTTTTGGTCTTCGGTCGAAACTCGGGCATATCCGATCTTGGTGTTCTCGCTCATAATACGAAGTGTTCAAATAAGGTGGTCATTGTGCAGTGTTGCCCAAAAAGGTCGAAATTCAACCCTTATATGACAGGGAAACAATCATTATTGATTGTCATTTTAGAGTATATCCTAATTTTGCATATTCAATGCTGCGCAAGATCAATCAATCCCCAATATTCCAGGGTATTGACTGGCATACAAACTATACTAATCAAGTGTAATTCAGCTATGCTAACGGTATCTTCAAATAAGGGTGTTTATCGTGAATCTGTTAGTAACTCGCGGTGCTGATTTTTTTGACTTGGATGGCTTCACAGAGTTCGGTTTATTGAATGAATTCATGCCTCGGAATATTGAGGCGTATGCAAAGAATCGAAAATTTTGTCGTTTTAGTCAAGCTGTTGATGAATGTTGTTTGAGTGCTTATTACCGAAAGAAAGGGGGAAGGAAAACGCAACGAGCCGCTCTTATTTTGGTGCTTTGGTCTTTCTGCTTGGCATTCCACAGAGCTCGCAATGACAAAATTTTGGCTCCGCTTCGCAATAGGACAACCTTTGATAACTGGACCCTTGACAGAGTTCAAGTACTCAACGGTATGGCTTTTAACTTTTCTACTGCTCACAAAACGACAGATATCGTTTTTAAAGTTGAAGACACAACTTTTTCTCGCTGGTCAGTTCAATCGTGCATTGAATGGTTGATCGACACTGCTCATCTAGTAAAGAGACGAAAAGGGCTCCGAATACGAACCGATAACCAAGGATTCAAAGATTATGAAGACTCAGATTTCAACCGAGGTTTAGTTTACCTTGACCTGAAACTATTCAATGATCTGTTCTACAAACACGTAGAGCAACTTGTGGGGGACATTATCGGTTCAGTTACAGCTCCCAAAATTAAGCCTGACATTGAATTCAGGCATCAGATAGAGGTTAAGGAGAGCCCCCAAAAAATTGATGAAATTATTCAAAAGGCTAAGACTAAGGGAACAAAAATTAAACTCCCCAAACCTAGGTTTAAATGGGTTGTTTGTGAGGATACGCCGAAATACAAAAGGTCTCTTTGGAAAAAGAACATCTCATATCTAAAACGGTATGCACAAAATCTCGGCGATTTGACTCTGTCCATGGGACAGTATGCTGACTTATCCGAGTATCAAAAGGCTAATGTAAGGAACGAGTGGAAGAACCGAAAAGGACAAAGGGTTTTTGACAGCCATGCATACAACAGTGAGTTGTTACGTTCTTGGTTCCTAATATCAAGTACCGTAAGCCCTACCGTGCCGCATGCTGTCTATCACAAAGAAGGTAATAGTTGGTTGATGGGCAGAATTTACGGTAACAAAGGTATCGATGGAATAAAAAGGGAATTCACACCATTATTAAAGATTAACGGAGAATTTGCCGTTTCTATTGATATAAAAAGTTCGTATGTTCAGACCTACGTATTAGCCAAGACCAAAGAAGACCCGAAGCAAGATTTTTATGTTTACGAGGGATTAACTGAAAGCGAAATGAATCGCGACGACATGAAACTGTACACGTTGATAAGGTTAAACGCAGAATCAGAGTTAAGCACAATTAAAGCCTATAACCAAAGCAGACGAAAGGGCGCACAGACATTGAGTAAAGAGAAGTTAAGAAAGATCACGGCGATCATGG
>NZ_JANRHP010000011.1:0-7161 GCF_024733725.1 Parasutterella secunda | reverse complement strand
GAGTGGAAGTGTGAACAAAGGGGCGCTCAAGTGATAAAGGTGTCGCCTCAGTACACCTCGCGGATCTGTCCGATATGCGGTTATGAGTCAAAAGAGAACCGACGGAGCCAGGCGAGTTTTAAGTGTGTGGCGTGTGGATATTGGGGAAATGCCGACGTGGTCGGGGCAAGAAATATAAAGGTGCGCGGGCAGCGCATGTCAGCCTGTGGGGAGCTCGACGAAGTAGGCCGAGCTCAAGTGAATCAGCGGATGGAGACAATCCATGGCGCGGGTCAGCAGCAGGAACCCATCGAAGTGATCAGTGGCGCGAGCCACTGACACAGTAGGGAATCCTCGCCGTTCACGGCGAGGAGGATGTCAAGTTACCACTCATCCAATGAATTGCCGACTATCTCCATCCAGTCGTAGAGTGCTCCGCAAATATTTTCCATTCGTTCATCCGGCTCATCCCCACTGCTTTCTGCCATCTCTTCGATTTCTTGGGCAAAAACTTCAAGCGTTCTGGCGCCGCCCGCTCCTTGCATAAGACGTTCTTCTCGCAATGCGTGCCAGCGACTCTTTTCTTCTTGCGTCAGAGTCTGCGGCCAATTTCTTGCCCTAAATCGGAGAAGTAACTCTTCGTATCGTCCGTCTTCAAAAGCAAAACGCCCGCCTTGCACCCACTCGGCCAATGTTTCAGGCGACAAACGATTGACCGCCGAAATCAATTTCTTATCATTAAAAGAGGCAAAACCACCGGAATACAATCCTGCATCAACATCGGGAGTGTTTTCTGAACTCTTCTCATCTTCTTCAAAAGCTTCAGCCCAGAGCCCCATTAACTGATTTAAATGAGGCAATAAGAGAGCGTCATTTTGAAGAGCGGCCGCCTTATCGATTCCGAATTCCTGAGCCCTTTGCTCACTGAGCACGCCCCAATGATTCACAATAAATGGCGACTGATTAATTTTGCAGACAAAAATCGGCAAACGATTCTTACCTTCAGGCAATTCCTCGTCTTTAACAAAAACCCGATCTCGCACCTCTTTGGCACTTAATGTCAGCAATTCACGAGGATCTTCACTGAGGTCCCACATCAACACATGATTGGCTCTGCCGGGCAGCGTTCCCAACGCTCGAACCAAACGGATATATCCCCGTTCAATTCCGTGCATGGGACTCACCCACAGCAGTGGCTTACCGCTGCGAATCATCGCTGCAATCGAATTTTTAAATCGATTTCTAAGAGCAAACTCCCACAGTTTGGGCTGTTTTTCTCGGATCAATCGGGCCATTTCAATGGTTGCCTGTACATCACTTAATGCATCGTGGGCATGTTCATGGGTCAATCCATTGGCCTGAGACAATTTTTCAAGTCTAAAACTCGGTCGATCCCCTTCATCGGTAAGCGGCCAATGAATCCCCTGTGGTCTCAGTGCCCAAGTCGCAACGACTAAAGGAAAAAGGTCAAAGCGAGAACACCCGTTGTCATACTCTCTGTCATAGGGATTAAGAAAATTGCGCCAAAAAGTAAATCGGGAGACCTCGTCGTCGAAACGCATGGAGTTGTAGCCGACGCTGATTGTGTCCTGACGAATCATTTCCTTATGGATAAATCGGGCAAACTCTGCCTCAATTAAACCGTGTTGCTCACAATACTGAGGCAAAATACCTGTTATGTTGACGCTCTGAGGGCTGGGCATGGTATCCATCGACGGTTTGCAATACAGGCAAATCGGTTTTTCAACAATATTGAGATTGTCATCGGTGCGAATAGCCGCAAATTGAGCCGGTCGATCCTGACTCGGGCTTAGCCCGAATGTTTCATAGTCATGCCAAAGAAATGTCGTCATGGAAAATCCGCGAAAAATGGTACAACAGTCGCATTATGGCAAAAAAAAGCCATTAGCCAAAAGTTAGACTTTAACGTTACGAAAAACTCGCAACGCAGCCAGAACACCTAAAAGAAGCATCACCATACCGATGCTCATCGATAATGTGGGCCAGGCTTGTCGCCACATCAATGCATAAATCACTGAAAAAATCGTCTCAAATACAATGAGCTGTCCTGCCAAAGCCGTCGGAAGCCGCTCGCTCATAGCATTCCAGAACGCCGCACCTACCCACGAACACACAATACCTGCCACCAACATGACCGCCACAAATTTCAACGGTTGAGGTCCCAACATACCAACCTGCGGCGGCTCAAGCCACATACTCACGAACACAAATCCCAGTAAGGTGAAAGGCAAAATAGCCAAGCCCTGCGCCGTAGCCCAAACTTTAGGCCCCTTTGTTTTATTAGCCAATAACCAATCGGCATTGCGAATCGGGTACCAAGTCCACAAAAGCAGAGAAAGAACCGCACAGCCTACACCGATCCAAAATTGCAAGGGGGTGGCGGCCTGCTCATGAACGGCATAGTAAAACTCTGTCCAATTGGCCACAACCATCCCGCATAAAATCAGTCCCAAAGGCAAAATCAGGCGACTCCAAGGAACATTAGCTCCCCTTTTTTTATTTCGTAAATTAGAAACCACCGCCACTAAAACCGGAATTAAACACATCAACATCCCGGCAATCGGCGCACCAGAGAGCTGCACACTGGTCACCAAAGACCAGTAGTAGACGAGACTGCCGAAAAAGGCGAGTCTCATGGCAAAGAACCAGTCACTGCGGGTTAGTTTTTTCAGTTCTTTGATTTGGAAAGGAACAAAAAGCAGGCACGCCATTCCATAAACGGCAAAGCGGGCTGAGGCAATCATGACCGGATCGTACTCAGGCAGAATCAAAGGGAAGATATAAATCAGTCCCCAGATCGCACAGGCAATCACGGCATAAAGTAAACCCAAGAACATGGCTGCTGTACTTTTTTGTCTGTCAAAACAAAGCCGAGAGTTTTTGCTCCCGGCCCTGTTTTTCTTTAAATCGGTTATTGACCCGATTGATCGTTGTTATCTTTTTCTTGAACTTGCGGCGTCGCTTCATTTTCAACCGGTTTCATTTCCGGTTGTGCCTGACGTTCTTGATCGGCCTTGGCAGAAGCTCCCGGTCTCGGAGGACGAACTTCTCGTCCTTCCATGATGTCAGTGATCTGATCTTCATCAAGTGTTTCCCACTTCATCAAACACTGAACCATCACTTCCACACGTTCACGATTAGCTTTAAGAATGTCGCAAGCACGTGCGTACTGTTCTTCCAAAATACGGCGCACTTCGGCGTCAATCTTTTGCATGGTAGCTTCAGAAACGTGCGTTGTACGGGTCACAGAACGACCCAAGAACACTTCGCCTTCATTTTCCGCATAGACCATGACCCCCATGGCATCGCTCATACCGTAACGGGTAACCATATCGCGAGCCATCTGGGTGGCGCGCTCAAAGTCATTTGACGCACCGGTCGTCTTTTGATTCAAGAACACTTCTTCGGCCGCACGTCCGCCAAACATAATCGCCAGACGGGAAGTGAGGTAAACGTCGTCATAATTGAAGCGATCTTTTTCCGGCAATTGCATTGTCACACCCAAAGCGCGGCCACGGGGCACAATCGTCACCTTGTGCACAGGATCGCTCTTTGGCAGCATCCAAGCCACCACAGCGTGACCGGATTCATGATAAGCCGTCGTCTTCTTTTCGTCTTCGCTCATCACCATGCTGCGGCGTTCAGCCCCCATGAGGATCTTGTCCTTAGCCTGCTCAAAGTCGACCATTTCCACCACTTTGGCATCACGACGAGCGGCAAAAAGTGCGGCTTCATTAACCAAATTGGCCAAATCCGCACCGCTCATGCCGGGCGTTCCGCGTGCAATGACTTCAGGATCAACATCACGGCCAACAGGCACTTTCTTCATGTGGACATTGAGGATTTGTTCACGACCGCGAACATCGGGCAAAGGCACCACCACTTGACGGTCAAAACGACCCGGACGCAATAGCGCGGGATCGAGCACATCAGGACGATTGGTGGCAGCAATCACAATCACATTGGTACCCGTTTCAAAGCCGTCCATTTCGACAAGCATTTGGTTTAAGGTTTGTTCGCGTTCATCATTGCCACCCCCTAAACCGGCTCCACGTTGACGGCCTACCGCATCAATTTCATCAATGAAGATGATGCAGGGAGCGTTCTTCTTGGCGTTTTCAAACATGTCGCGAACGCGAGCCGCGCCAACACCGACGAACATTTCCACAAAGTCTGAACCGGAAATAGAGAAAAACGGCACTTTCGCCTCACCGGCGATGGCTTTAGCCAAAAGAGTCTTACCGGTACCGGGGCTGCCCACCAACAAAATACCACGCGGAATACGACCGCCCAATCGTTGGAATTTCGAGGGATCGCGCAAAAAGTCAACCACTTCCTGCACTTCTTCCTTGGCTTCATCACAACCGGCGACATCCGCAAAGGTGATCTTATTGTTGGAAGTATCGAGTTTTCTGGCTTTGCTCTTACCGAAACTAAAAGCTCCGCCTTTTCCGCCGCCCTGCATCTGACGCATGAAAAACACCCACACGCCGATCAAAAGCAACATCGGGAACCAAGAAATCAATACTGTCATCCAGAAAGACGGCTCTTCCTCCGGCGTTCCATACACCTGCACACCGTCTTTTCTCAAGTCATCCACCATCCACAAGTCACCCGGGCTCGTGATGACATATTTTTGTCCTTCAACCGGAGTAACGGTGATTTCACGACCTTTGATGTCCACACGAGCAATCTTGCCCGCCTTGGCGTCATCCATAAACTG
This sequence comes from Parasutterella secunda, assembly GCF_024733725.1. Lineage (NCBI taxonomy): Bacteria > Pseudomonadati > Pseudomonadota > Betaproteobacteria > Burkholderiales > Sutterellaceae > Parasutterella > Parasutterella secunda. The sequence continues at coordinate 2,438 of NZ_JANRHP010000011.1, read as the reverse complement.
CGTGTAGCTCGTTGAGGTCGCCATGGTCGATGTTTCAGGCTCAAACTGCCGAAACACCGTGAAAAACACCAGCGCTAAAATGATCCAAATACCGATACGATTAAAGAAATTTCTATTCAATTTTCAGGCTCCTTCGCCTCTTCTGATAACGCTATTTTCCGGATGCAAATTCCAGACTGTTAAGGATACCGACAATTCCTTGAGTTGGAAATGTTTTTCATCCTTTTTAACAAGAATTTTCTCAGCGTTTCTTTATGTGTTTGGCCACCATGTAAACTTCAGCCGATGTATCCCGGCTAGCTTCAGGCTTACGGGTCAAAACGGTCTTAAAGTGCTTTTTGAGCGTCTCGACATATTGCGAAAAACCGCTACCTTGGAATACTTTGGTCACAAAGACTCCGTTATCTTTGAGGTGCTCCAAGCAAAACTCAAGAGCCAACTCATTTAAAAGCAAACAACGGGCTGCGTCGGCTGCCGCAATACCGGAAAGATTCGGAGCCATGTCGGAGAGCACCAAATCGACCTGTTTATCGCCGATAATTTCGGTTAATTTATCAGCCACTTCCTGCTCACGGAAGTCTCCCTGAAGAAACGTCACACCGTCAATGGGATCCATCGGCAAAATATCCATGGCAATGATCGTGCCGCGAACTTCTCCGTCTTTACCGGCTAATTTTTCACGAACCACCTGCGTCCAACTGCCGGGAGCGGCTCCCAGGTCCACCACACACATTCCCGGACGGATTAGCTTCTCCTTCTCATTGAGCTCAATAAGTTTATAAACCGAGCGGGCGCGATAGCCCTCCTGGCGTGAACGCTTCACAAAAGGATCATTAATGTGGCGCTCAATCCAAGCGCGATTGGAACGCAGTTTCTTTGTTGCTACTGGCATGATTTTTTTATAAAATTCGTCGTTTTTAAATTTTTGTTTATCAACTCAAACCGTATTATGGCTGAACTTCTACTTGACCGCGACACTCGTTTGGCACTTCGTGGACAGGCTCACGGACTCGATCCTGTTGTGTTATTGGGTGCCAATGGCCTCACTGACGCGGTTTTAAAAGAAATTGACCGCGCTCTTTTGGCTCACGAATTAATCAAAATTCGCGTTCCCGGCGATGAACGTGAAGAGCGCGAGGCAATTTATAACGAAATCGCCGACCGCTTAAATGCCGCTCGAATTCAAATGATCGGCAAGCTCTTGGTTTTGTGGCGTCCAAACCCCGAAAAGCAAAAAGAAGAAGCTGAACGGGCCAAGCGTCGCAAAATGGCTGAAGCCCGACGCGGCATGCGCGGCGGTCCGACGGCTCACCGCAAAACCCGCGCACAAGCTAAAGGTCGAACGACCAAAAAGGCTTACGCCAACCTCTAAACAGACAAAGGCTCGAAACCAAAGTTCGAGCCTTTTATTTTCTATAGCCGTGCTTAAATCCTCGGCTTCAGTATTCGATTAGATATACTGAACTGTCAAGATATCGTATGCGCGATCACCGCCCGGGGCGTGCACGATAGCCTCATCGCCTTCAAACTTACCGATTAATGCACGAGCGATAGGACTGGAAATCGAAACCAAATTACGTTTGATGTCGCCCTCATCGTCACCGACGATTTGATAAGTTACCACTTCACCCGTATCTTGATTTTCCAATTCAACCGTTGCGCCAAAAACAATACGACCACCGGCGTCCAACTCCTTCGGGTCAATGATCTGCAGCGAAGCTAACTTACCCTCCAACTCCGCAATACGGCCTTCAATATGCCCTTGAAGTTCCTTTGCTGCATCGTATTCAGCGTTTTCGGACAAATCACCTTTTTCACGGGCTTCCTTAATCGCCTGCACAACCGCAGGACGCTCCACGCTCTTTAAGCGTTTTAATTCGGCCTTCAACAATTCGGCACCACGTACAGTAATGGGAATCGCCATAGTATTTTTCTCTTTCTCTCTCAACAGGGAACAAAGAAGCCCGAGCCAAAACTTAAGCCCAGGCATCCCTTCATAACGCCGCTTATTTTACCGCAAAATCGACTGTTAGAACAAAGACGAATCCTTAGCCAATTGTGGCAAAAGTTTCAATTCGTCAGACCATTTCTTTAATCGTAATTCAATAGACTGACTGTAAGTGCTACAAAATTCTCTCTCCTCATCATCGCAATCGCTTGGAATTTCAAAGCGGTTTAACGCCTCACTTAATTTATTCAAAACTTGAGACAGTATCTTTTGAACTAAGCTGAATTCCAGATCGCACTTCTGAGCTTCGTACAGAATCTGTAAAGCCTAAACAACTCCCCTCTGAAGAGGGAAGGTTTCTTTTGACCAAGTGCAAGCTCTTTTACCCGCTCCCATTGAGAATCTCTTCTCAATGGGGCTACAGATAACTATCACTTGCACCACAAAAGATTTCGAGACAAACCTTCTCCGGCGTCACAGCTTTTGGCTC
>NZ_JANRHP010000010.1:0-43650 GCF_024733725.1 Parasutterella secunda | reverse complement strand
CGCTTCCTGAGTCATCTTCGCATCAACCGGATACTCACGCTTATCGGTTCGTTGATCAATTTTTAAAGAACAGTTCGTTGCTCTTTCGAGCTGACGAGTTTGAGAATTATAAGACTCAAATTCGTCTTGTCAAGTCCTTTTGAAAATATTTTTTATTTTCTTTTTTTTTACTTGACTGTCACCTCGCGGCGACAAGGATGCGTATTATGCATTGTCTTTTTACTGATGTCAAGAAATCTTTTAAAAATTTTTCTTTACAAAGTTTTTTCTCATTTAACGGTCCCTTCTCTATCATTTCAAGCATTCAATCCAATAATGAGAAAGACATGAGAAAGGCTTTTTTAATCGCTCCCCTTTTGGCGGCAGCTTCCATCGCTTTTGCAGCCCCTTCTGATACAGACAGAGTCAAGGTGTTGGTTAAGCAAAAAATGAATATTGAAGCAACCAGTGCAAAACGCCTGCCCATGGGTCTTTATGAAGTTGTCGCAGATCGCAATCTTTTATATGTAGATAAGGATGTAAAGTTTTTATTTGCCGGTCATATTTACGACATCGCCAATCAAAAAGACCTAACCCAAGCACGTTTAGATGATTTATCAAAGATCGATATAAAAGGTTTGCCTCTTGATCAAGCAATCAAAACTGTTCATGGCAAGGGCGAACGTAATTTATACATTTTCGCAGATCCCTATTGCAGTTTCTGTCAGCGCTTAGAACACACACTGAAGGATCTGGATAACGTCACCATTTATACCTTTGTCACGCCTTTGATGAATTCAGCCGCCATGGTTGACAGAATTCATTGCGCCACTAATCCTGAAAAAGCCTGGAATGATTGGATGCTTGAGCAAAAAGAGCCGCCGGAACTTCCCAAAAACTGTAAAACCGATACGGGTAACAAGAACATGATCCTATTTAACCGTTTCGGACTAGAAGGGTTGCCTACTATGTACTTTGATGATGGTTACCGCTTAGAGGGCGCTGTTAGCCTTGAGGAAATTGAAAAACGCTTCAAAGAAGTGAAGTAATTTTGACTGGCGACTGATAAAAACAGTCGCCTTTTTCTAAGTGTAAGAACCTATTTCACACGTACCTCATCATTCCAAGCGTAATATACTGAGGGTGTTCAATTAAGTTTTGCCTTTCTATATTTAACGATTAGCTGAATTCTTCTCTTGAGTTACTCCCATGATTGAATTTGTCGAACTTTTTGTTGTAGGCATCGGCGTTGGCGCATTTGGCGCATTAGTCGGTATCGGAGGCGGCATGATTATGGTGCCGCTTTTTATGTTGACAATGATGGCTCCTAACGGCTCTACATTCGAAAACGTTCAGCAAGTCATCGGAACGAGTTTATTTGGTGTTCTACTTAATGCTCTTTCCGGTACATGGGCCTACATCAGGCAACACAAAGTAATGTTCCGAGCGGCCGTTCCGTTTGCTTTAGCAACTGTTCCGGGCGCCTTTATGGGAAGCTACATTACAGACTACTTCACTGGCAACAGTTTCTCACTTATTTTCGGTTCCGCGCTGTGCATTTTAGCTATTCTCATGTACAGCAAATCTAAATCAAAAAAAGCCAATGTCTCTTCTGTTAACTTCTCGGTTGAAACGGCACACTTTAATGTCTTGTTAGGTGTGGCCCTTTCTTTTATTGTCGGATTCCTGTCTTCGATCCTCGGCATTGGCGGCGGAGTTATTCATGTGCCAATGATGGTCTTTATTTTGGGCTTTCCTGCTCACATTGCCGTTGCCACTTCGACATTCATTTTGATGGTTAGCTCCTGTGTGGGCGTCATTAGCCACGCCGCTCTCAATCACATCGTTTGGATTCCGGCCATTGCGGTTGGGTGCGGTGCTATGGTTGGCGCACAAATCGGCGCTCTCTTATCAAAGAGAAGCCGCCCTCGCATCATCATCGTTTTACTTTCCTGTGTGATGTTTATTTTGGGCGGCCAATTTATTTATCGCGGGCTTTTCTAAGCACTAGTTGGCTTGAGGCGTCACTCCATTGGGCAATAACACCCAAGCTTTCACTTGGCTGTTTTGTCTGCCGGCAGCCAATGCCGCCTCATCTCCGCTTCCCCAATAAAAGTCAAAGCGAATCGGGCCTTTGATGGCCCCTCCTGTATCTTGAGCAACCACGGCTCGCGTGAATTTCATATCGGGGTTGCTTTGTTCGACATCCACAACAATAGGCCAACCCAATTGGTAATAGCGCCTGTCAACGGCAACAGAGCCTTTTTCCGTCAGAGGAACGCCCTGCGCGCCAATCGGCCCTTCATTGGGATCCTGATCCTTTCGTTCAATGAAGAAAACATAACTAGGATTTTGATTCAAAACAGCCTGTACTTTTTTGGGATTTTTCTTTGCCCAAGCTTGGATGCTTTGCATCGATAATTCGTGGCTCTTTAGGTACCCCTGGCGAACCAAATAATTACCGATTCCACGGTATGGATGCCCGTTTACATCACCGTAACCGACGCGCATGTAGGAACCATCCGGCAATACAATACGACCCGAACCTTGCACCTGAAGAAAGAATGCCGCCACTGGATCCTCTACCCATGCGATCGCGTATTTATCTAAATTGCGTTTGGCAAGTTGAGCTCGGGAATCGTACGGAACCAGGCGATTGCCTTCTATCTGCCCCCTCAAACGCATTCCTTTTAATTGAGGATAAATTTCAGCCAAATCCACTGTAATTAGATCTGACGGCATTGTGTGCAATGGATAAACGTATGGAGCTTTTTTCTTACGGCTTCCATAAAGAATAGGCTCGTAATAGCCAGTCATTTTCCCGCTATCGCTGAGAGTGACCGCACCGTTTTGATCAACAGTCTCCGCGATAGCCTGATACGGCGTGAAATAAGCAGCAAAGAATGTTTTTGCTTGCGTTAACGGCAAAAATTTTGCCTTAGCGCAGACATCCTCCCAACCAGGGCGGCTTGCCATTTTTTCACAAGACTCTTTAAACGCAACCAATGCCGGCTGCCAATTTTCTTCCGGCATCGCCGGCAACTGGGCGTAATCCACGGGTTTTAAAGATAGCTTTACCTCTCCGGGCTTCGTTGGTTTTTCAGGCGGCGTGGTTGTACAAGCCGCCAACAAACTTGCAATGGCGGTGAAAAGACAAATTCGACTCAATCGCATGATTTTTCTCTGAAATAGTATTCGAGCATTGTACAAAATAGCGCCTTGATCTTTGGCTCTCGGTTACAATTGGTGCATCTTTATTTTTCTTATTGGGAAAGAGCCCATGTCAATTTTCAGCCGCCCCAAACCTTCGTCCAAGTGTCGCATCGCACCCTCTATTCTTTCTGCTGATTTTGCAAGACTCGGCGAAGAGGTCAGAGATGTCGTTCAAGCCGGTGCTGATTGGATCCACTTTGATGTGATGGATAACCACTATGTTCCCAATCTCACGATCGGCCCTATGGTCTGCGAAGCCATTCGTCCCCACGTGAAAGTGCCCATTGACGTGCATTTGATGGTTGAACCCGTTGACAGCATTATTCCAATGTTTGCTAAAGCCGGTGCCGACTACATCACCTTTCACTGCGAAGCAACGAAACATATTGACCGCACACTTTCTCTGATTCATGATTGTGGCTGCAAAGCGGGTTTAGTATTTAACCCTTCCACGTCGCTTAGCTACCTTGAATACGTTCTCGATAAAGTCGACTTGGTTTTACTGATGAGCGTCAACCCCGGGTTTGGCGGACAATCCTTTATTCCCGCCGTACTCAATAAGGTGGCAACCGCTCACGGCATTATTGACAGACATACTCGAGCCACCGGACACGAGATTTGCCTGGAAGTCGACGGTGGTGTGAAAGTCGAAAATATCGGAGCATTAGCCGCGGCCGGTGCAGATACTTTTGTAGCCGGTAGCGCCATTTTCGGCAAAAAGAGTCCCATCGGTTACAAACAGGTCATCGATGAAATGCGACAAGCCATCGATCACGACATGGAAATGTTGCGCCGTAAAGAACTCGAGGAGATGAATAGAGATCGTGGCTAACACATTGTTATTTGACTTAGATGGCACTTTATTGGATTCAGTTGATGATCTGACAGTTGCCATTAATAACACCCTGACTTCGCTTGATTTGAAAACAATCACGCGTGATGACGTCACTTTGTTTATCGGCAAGGGAGCAAAGGTGTTGGTGCAGAGGGCGTTAGAAAAATCATGCGGCAAAAAGCCTGATGAAAATACAGTGCTTGAGACTCTTCCCCGCTACCTCTCGGAGATGAAGTTAGCCGAAGGGACGAGAACAAAACAACTGCCCGGTGTTCCACAAAGCCTAAAGGCTCTCCAAGAGGCTGGTTTTAAAATGGCTATTGTCACGAATAAGCCAGCAGCTATCGCCAGACGGCTAGCCGCTCAATTCGATCTGATGCCTTACTTTGAAACCATTTTGGGTGCCGGCGACGTTGACAGCGTCAAGCCCAATCCAGAAATGTTAATAGAGGCTGCTCACCGCATGGGAGTTTCTATTCGTGACTGTGTTATGATCGGTGACTCAATGAATGATTCGTTGGCGGCACGCAATGCCGGCATACGTGCATATTTATTGAAAACAGGGTATAACGAAGGCGTTGTTATCGACCAATGGGCAAAAGAGAACGCCCCGGACGATCTTGTCTTTAACACCATGACAGAGTTGTCAGAATATCTTATAAATGAACGGAGAACAAAGTGAAAAAAATTCTCTTGCTCAGCTCTCTGCTTGCTTTGATGGTTCCATGTGTCTCTAATGCCCAAGACACCATCGAACAGTGCTACAAATCAGCCACAACGACCTTGGCCGTTCGCGAATGCTTAAAAAAAGAATTGCAACAGTCCCGCGATGAATACCGCGAAACACTTGAAAAGCTCACTCAACAGGCCGGTGAACTTGATCGTGTAACGGGCCGAAATGAAACCTTGCCGGCTTTGGAAAAAGCCAATACAGCGTTTGACCGTTATGTTGCTGAACAGTGCCGCTTTGAAGAAAAAATGATGGGTGGCGGCTCCGGTGCCGGCGCAGCTAACTTGGCCTGTCAAATTAATCTCTTGCATATTCGCATGGGCGCTATTGAGTCCCATCTGAGTGCTCAATAGTCATCAAGCATCACAATGTTATTGGACACTTCTGAAGTCAAAAAGGACTGGCAGCCTTTGCTGTCGTCCTTTTTTTCTAGTACAACGGGGCAATCACTCGTTGCCTATTTGCAAAAGCGTTTAAACGACGGCGCAGTCATTTATCCGAGCACTCCGTTTAAAGCCCTGGAATTGACGTCTTTGATGCAAACTCGGGTTGTCATCGTGGGACAAGATCCCTATCACAGTCCAGGACAAGCTCAAGGCCTGGCTTTTCACGTGGCAGCGAACTGCAAAATTCCCCCAAGCCTGAAAAATATTCATAAAGAACTAACCAGAGATCTCGGAATAGCTACACCAGACACCGGTGAGCTTTTTGGTTGGGCTAGTCAGGGCGTTTTGTTATTAAACGCAGTGCTTACCGTCGAAGACGGGAAACCGGCCAGTCACGCCAAGAAAGGCTGGGAGGTTCTTACCGACAGCCTTTTAGCCGCTGCCGCCTCGGACTGCGCTCCTAAGGTTTTTATGCTTTGGGGAAATTACGCTCAATCCAAAGAAAAACTAATTAAGTCTTGCAATGGAAATCATCTGGTATTAACGGCTAACCACCCGTCACCATTATCCGCACTTAGACCTCCCGTTCCTTTCATCGGGTGCGGACATTTCTCTAAAGCCAATGATTGGCTTTGCGCTCATCAGCAAAAGCCCATTGTCTGGTCACGGTTCTGCAACTCTGAATCTGAGCAACTTTCCCTTTCTTTTTAGCTTCTTTTTATCAAGTAGCAAAAATTTTTATGTTTTTCGAAAAAACAATACGTTACAAGCATTATGATTGTTTGCAACGTTCATTTAAGAAAAAAGCATTTGCAAAGCTATTTTTTTTCCTATAAAATGCGAGACTCTTACGGCGGCTGGGTAGCTCAGTTGGTAGAGCAGCGGATTGAAAATCCGCGTGTGGGCGGTTCGATCCCGTCCCCAGCCACCAGTAAATCGTCCCGTGTAGTGCTCACTACTCGGGATTTTTTATAGCCTATTCGCCACATCTGTTTTTTATTTTCAAAACTTAGGACGAGCTAAGGCTACGCTAACTCTTTCCTAATCTTTCCTCTTTACCATACGTCTCATGAACAAATTGATTCAAGGAGAACAGTATGAAAAAGGCCCTTTTAGCTTCCGCTTTAATGACATTGGTTGTCCCGGTTTGCATGGCTGCGGGGCCCGTTGGATTCGGCAATTCCCCGAACAATCATAGCCAACCACAGGGATTTTCTTTAAACCCGATGAACGACGTCGCCACTTTGAAGAAAAATGCTTATGATGATCAGCTCGTGACAATCAAAGGCCGTTTTACGAAGCAACTTACAAAAGACAAATTTGAGTTCACGGATACAAAAGGTCAGACCATTGTGGTGGAACTTGATGATGATCGTAACTGGTCATTTATTCGAAAAGACGCTTTAGTTGAGATTGTTGCTGAAGTTGACAAGGACTTCAAGGGGATCGAACTTGAGTGCATCAATGCAAGAAATCTTGAAAAATAAATGCCTAGAACCACAAACTCCCGAAACAGGCAACTGAATCGGGAGTTTTTGTTTTTTAGTCGTTACAGCAGGACAGATTCATCACCTTCTCAATAATATGATGCAGCTCCTGAGCCAAATCAGAGTCCGATGCACGATAAAACACTTCCTTTCCATCCCTTCTGCTTTGCACCAAACCGCTGTATTTCAATAATCTCAAATGGTGAGCAACTGCCGGACTACTCATATTCATAAAAGCAGCAATATTGATGACGCATTCCTCAGAATGGCATAACAGCAAAAAAATGCGACACCGGACCGGATCGCTTAACTGTTTGAATACCCCAGCCACCTGCTCAAAGTTATCGGTTTGAGGCAATGAACTGAACGCCTTCTCGTGCTGTCCGTGATGATGCGGTAAAGAAACTTCTTGACTCATATTAATTAAGCGATTATTTAATCTTGACAATGCTAACTTTCAGGATTATATTTCCTTTTAACAATTAAGTGATTACTTAATTGATTAAAAATTTAATTTGAGGATTCTGCCATGAAAAAGACCTATGAAATCGAAGTTGACTGCGCTAACTGTGCTCAATTGATGGAACAAGCCGCCTCTAAAGTTGAAGGCGTTGCTAAAGTTGTTGTCAATTTCATGACCCAAAAAATGATCATCGAGTTTACTGAAGGCGCTGATATCAAGGCTGTAATGAAGACAGTTCTTAAAGAATGCAAGAAAGTTGAACCTGACTGTGAAATTGACCTCTAGGAAGTAGTCAAGAAGCACCGTTTTACACAGAAATGGTGCTTTTTAAATCAACAATAATTAAACAAATGTTTAACTGAATAGGATATCAAAGAGAATGAAGGCTAAACAAAAAAAGATGCTTATTCGCATTATCATCGCCTCTGTACTCTTAATCGCACTCGCGCTCTCGCCTATTACCGGTTACCTCCGACTGGCACTATTCCTTATTCCGTACTTTATTGTCGGTTACGACATTTTGCTCAAAGCCGCCAAAGGATTTACTAACGGGCGAATTTTTGATGAAAACCTCCTAATGACGGTAGCCACTTTAGGCGCCATTGCGATTGCCTTGTACGACAATACCGGTGATTACACCGAGGCCGTCGCCGTCATGCTTTTTTATCAAATCGGCGAATGGTTCCAAGGCTACGCGGTGGGGAAAAGTCGCAAAAATATCAGTGAGTTGATGGACATTCGACCGGACTACGCCAATATTGAAAAAGATGGTCAATTGGTAAAAGTCGATCCCGATGAGGTTCAAATTGGTGACATCATCGTGGTGCAGCCCGGCGAAAAAGTGCCCATTGACGGTGTTGTTATTGAAGGTGAATCTAGTCTTAATACCAGTGCGCTCACTGGCGAGAGCTTGCCTAGAAGCGTCTCAGTTGACAATGAAATCACCAGCGGTTGCATCAACCTATCCGGTTTACTAAAAATCCGCACAACTAAACTTTTTGGGGACTCCACGGTCTCACAAATTCTGGAATTGGTGGAAAATGCGAGCTCACGGAAATCCCGTTCCGAGGCATTTATCACTCGGTTTGCTCGCGTCTATACACCGATCGTCTTTTTCAGCGCTTTGGCTTTAGCCGTTATTCCGCCACTGGTTCGCCTGCTGGGTATGGGATTGGATGCTCAATGGGATGATTGGATTTACCGCTCATTGGTTTTTCTCGTGATCAGCTGCCCCTGCGCTTTAGTTATCAGCATTCCATTAAGTTTCTTTGCAGGCATTGGCGGAGCGAGCAACCAAGGTATTTTGGTCAAGGGTTCCAACTTCCTTGAAAACCTCTCAGAAACCAAAGTGCTGGTGTTTGATAAAACCGGTACCTTGACAGAAGGCGTTTTTGAAGTGGTGGCGATTCACCACAACAAATTGGAAGAAAAAAAGCTTCTCGAATTGGCTGCCTTAGCAGAAAGCGCGTCTTCGCACCCAATCAGTAAAAGCTTACAAAAAGCCTATGGCTTGCCCCTAAACCGTGATCGGGTTAAAGACATTCACGAAATAAGCGGACAAGGTGTTGTCGCCAAAATCGACGACATGGAAGTCGCCGCCGGTAACGAAAAACTGATGAAAAGCCTCAATGTTGAAGCGATTGCCTGCCACAGTGTCGGTACTATCGTTCACATTGCAATCAATGGTGAATATCACGGTCACATCGTCATTTCTGACCGAATCAAGGCTCATGCTAAAGAAACCATCCGTGCAGTGAAAAAAGCCGGTATTCAAAAAACCGTCATGCTTTCAGGCGACAGTCGTAAAGTGGCCGAGCACGTTGCCAAAGAATTGGGAATTGATGAAGTTCGAAGTGAGCTTATGCCCGCCGATAAAGTTCGAATTGTTGAAGAGCTTTTGGAGCAGAACAAATCCCGAGGCAAGCTCGCCTTTGTTGGCGATGGCATTAATGACGCACCGGTACTGTCCCGCGCCGATATTGGTATTGCCATGGGTGCCATGGGATCTGATGCTGCAATTGAAGCGGCCGATGTTGTACTGATGGACGATGATCCCTTAAAGATTGCCAAAGGCATCAAGATCTCGCGTAAGTGTTTGGCGATCGTCAAAGAAAATATTTGGTTTGCCATCGGCATTAAAGTTGCCTGCTTGATTCTTGGTGCCTTTGGCATCGCCAACATGTGGATGGCCATTTTCGCTGACGTCGGCGTGATGATTTTGGCTATTTTGAACGCTATGCGAGCTTTGTTTGTCAAAAACCTCTAATCCTTGATCTCCTTCTGAGGCGACAAAAGTCGCCTCTTTTTTCACCGCGCCTTACCCTCATTTCGGTTATCCTAAAGATCGCTTTTATTATTCACTTATTAAACAAATTTCAACTTAAGGAAATGAAATTTTCATTTTTTGATATATTACTGTCAGGATATTTGCAGGCCATTTAGGAAGTCATATTCATGGATATTTCTCACGACGATCTTGAATTTTTCCTAGCGCTTTGGGAAACTCGCAGCATTACTCAAGCTGCCCGAGATTTGAATTTAACAATGCCCACCGCTTCTCGTCGGATGGCACGTTTGCGTGAGCTTTTTGGCGACCCCTGCATCGTTCGCTCTCACAAAGGACTTTTACCCACAGATTTCACCATCGCCAATGTCGGAGAAATTATCCAGCTTCATCGGCAACTGCTTGAACTCACTCAAAGGAAAACTTTTGAACCATCGGAATTAAAGTGAGTCATCCGCATTGCCATACCGGACAATGCCATGCCGTTTTTATTGCCGAATGTTGTCAAAGCCATTACCGATCAAGCGCCACTTTGTTCCATCGCTTTTCTGCACAGCTCTCACAACAGCTTCGAGGACTTACAAAAAGGCTATATCGATTTTTTGATAAATCCCAAAAGTCTTGTTCCCCGTGGCAGTCATTTCATGCCTTTGCATGCATTTGACCAAGTTATTCTCGTCAGAAAAACACATCCCTTGGTAGAGATTTACCGCCAAAAAGGCACTGTAAATCCTGAAGATTTAAAACACTATGAGCGAATCCTGGTTAATGACAGCTATGCGGCCACGCAAAATAATGATATTTATTTAAGCAATTACGATCGCTATTTCATGACCGACAACGTCCAGAGAACCCGCATTGTTGTCCCGTACTTTATCGGTGCCCAGTACTTCTTGGAAAACACAGACCTGACATTGTCGTTGCCAAAGGAAACTGCAGAAAAAATTGCAGAAAGAAATCCTTATCTCACCACCATTCCCAGTCCACTGGCCAAATCCGGAGCAATTGTTCCATGTCTTTTCTGGCATGAACGCACGCATCATGATCCTGCCATGCAATGGATAAGAGCTCAGTTTAAAGCGTACGCACAAACCAAAGAGGGAGCGCGCGAGGCCCGTCAAGACAACTTTTAAAAATTGAAACTTACCTACACGAGATTTTTATTTTTTTGCTGAAAAATGAATGTTGCATGCTCGCATGCGTCTGCTACGCTATTTTGTTAGCCGCTCTTTTATTCGCATGGATAAAGCGCGACTTTCTGAAGTAAACCTAATGGTAAGACGATAAGGCCTTTACTAAATAACCTCACGAGTAACCAAGCAAAAGAGCTGAACTCCTGTCTGATTGAATCTGGCGGGAGTTTTTACTATTTTTTGCGTCAAAACATTTTGGCAGTCCTATACTGAAAGTGTCAGTTCTAAAGTTTGGGAGAAATGTAATGGCATACAACTTTGACAAAATTTATATCAATGGCCATTGGTGCGATTCAACAAGCGGGCGGTTTATTGAGGTTGAAAACCCCGCAACGCTTGAACATTTTGCACAGGTTCCCGAAGGAAATGAAAAAGATATTGATGTCGCGGTAAAAGCCGCGCACGAAGCCTTTAAGAGTTGGAGCAATACGGAGTTGGCTGTCAGAGTCGGCCTGATGAAAAAGATGCTCACAATCTTTGAGGGCTACCAAGACAAAATCATTGATCTTGAAGTCAAAGAGTTGGGAGCGCCCGTTAGCTTTTCTGTGCAGTCTCATTGTGTGTACCAATACACAAGAACCCAATCCTATATTGATTGTGCAATGCAACTGCCGTTGGAAGAACACCTGCAAACCTCAACGGTTTATCGTGAACCGATTGGGGTTGTCGCTTGCATTACCCCTTGGAACTACCCGCTCGGTCAGGTCGTCCAAAAGGTTATTCCCGCAATCCTTATGGGCAACACCGTTGTGCTTAAACCAAGCCAACATACCCCGCTTACAGCCTATCTCTTAATTGATGCTTTCGATCAAGCGGGCTTTCCGGCCGGAGTTATCAACATGGTTACAGGTAAAGGCAGCGCCGTGGGCGACGCCCTTGCCTCTCACCCCTTAGTGGACATGGTTTCCTTTACCGGATCAACCAAAGTCGGCTCTAAACTGAGCCAACGCGCCTTGGAAAGCATTAAGCGAATCAGCCTGGAATTGGGCGGAAAATCGCCTTTCATTTGGCTGCCCGGTAGCGACTATGAAAAAGCTGTCGGTAAACTTTTTGATTCCATATTCCTCAATAGCGGTCAGACCTGCACGGCCTTTTCTCGTTTGCTTGTTGCCGAAGAAGATAAAAAGACTGTTGAAGCGCTATTGCTTAAGCATATTCCTGACTATATTGTGGGCGATCCGAGCGATCCTAAGACAAAAATTGGACCGGTTTCCTCCAAGGCCCAATTTGAAAAAATTACTGCCTATTTGAAGTTGGGACTTGAAGAAGGAGCAAAACTTCTGACAGGAGAAATTCCGACGGATTTCTCTCACGGCTACTACATTAAACCGGCTATTTTTACCGATGTTAAAAATTCCATGAGAATTGCCCGTGAGGAAATCTTCGGACCGGTTCTCTGTTTGATTACTTACAAAACCATTGAAGAAGCCATTGCCATTGCCAACGACACACCCTATGGGCTTAATGCCGCTGTCTTTGGCAATAAACAAAAAGCCATTGAAGTCGCCAAACAAATCAAAGCTGGTAACGTATATATCAATGACGCTCCCCGTGACGTCACGGCTCCCTTTGGCGGGTACAAACAAAGTGGCATCGGTCGAGAAGGCGGCTTTGCCGGCTTGCTTGAATTTACGCAGCCTAAAGCAATTTTTGACCGTTCAAGCTTCTAGTCTTATTGGATGATCTTTAATACCAGCTTGCGCCCGTATGGGTGCAAGCTCTTTTTTCATGGGAAAAAATCAAGGTTTTTTTCTCTGTGTCCTGCCAAACTAACAAGAATGAAAACAGCAATTGATGCCAGAATGGCCGGAGTGACGGCGTGCCAGCCGCCAAGATCGGGCTTTACTAAACACGCCCATGCGTAAACACCAAGTCCGATACAAACAGCCGCCCATGCCCCTAAACGGGTTGCTTGTGCCCAAAAAAGGCCGCCAACCAAAGGGCACAAAAAAGCAATTTCCAATCCCCCGAACGCAAACATATTGATCCAGACAATAATGTCCATGGGATCTACTGCTAAAAGAAGCGAGAGCAACCCTATTGAAAAAGTACAAACTTTCGCATACCGCCTGACTGCTTCACCTTTATCGGGAATGTTGCCGTAGCGTTTTAAAAATAAGTCTTTGATAATCGCAGAAGAGGCTGCAATTAATAATGAACTAACGGTTGACATAGTGGCGGCAATCGGAGCAACAAGGGTAATACCGGCCACCCATGGATTCATATGATGAGAAATTAAATAAGGAATCATCGCATCGGTGTTATTGCCGAAAACTTCTGCATCCGGAATAACTCCACGGGCCAGAAAACCCAAAAGTGTCATACCGATCATCAGCGCACCACAGACAGCCGTGCTTACCACCATGGCCAAATGCAAGTCTTCCGTTCGTCTGTAGGCCATGCAACGAACGGCTGACTGTGGCAGGGCTACCGTCGCAAAGCCCACCAGGATCCAGGATGAAAAAAGAAGAGTCCAGGGAAGCGCTCCCGAAGACGTTGGCGTAAAAAAGGCTTGTGCCTGCCCGGCGTTTGCCTCTTGAGTAATTTTTTGCATCAAAGAGGACAGACCGCCCGCCTGTCCGATGATATCGGCGGCCAACACACCCATTCCGACAAGCATCAATAGGGCACAGACAGTATCGGTTATGGCAACGGCCTTAAATCCTCCGGTGGTTGTATAAGCGATAACAACAACCCCGAAGATTAAAAGTCCTAATACATAATCGAGACCTGCAGCTTGGGAGATCAGTTGGGCTCCCCCGATAAACTGCCCCACCATCATAGCCATGAAGAAAAAAAGCAACGCAATGGATAAAAAGGCTCCCAAAGCAGGGCTTTTAAAACGAGCTACGATGACATCGATAATGGTAATAGCTCCAATTTTTCTGCTAACTAAAGATAATTTTTTCCCAAGTACTCCCAGTACCAGAAAACCCGTGATGATTTGAGGGGCGGCAAATACTACCCAACCCAATCCGTACTGCCAAGCAAGACCGGGGCCGGAGACAAATGAGCTCACCGAACCATAGGTGGCCACAAGCGTCATTGCCAAAACGAACCCCTTAAGAGCCCGATCGCCTAAAAAATAACTTTTTAAAAAATCAGCACCCGTTCTTTGCGGATCCGTGCGTCCGAGAAGCAACAGAGCCAAAAGAAATAGGATAAGAGGAATGAAGATGACCCAAGACGGACTCACAGCTCCTTCTCCTCTTTATGATCAAGATTGAAATTACGCAGGAAATACTTTACTAATAACCAAACAACCAATACGGATAAGAGATAGCCGCCAATACAAGAGAGCCAAAACCAAAGCGGCAAGCCCCAACATGAATAAGCCGAATCCTGTGTCAAAAAAAGAACACCCCAGAAAAAAAGAAATAACAAAAGTGCCGCCCCAACCGTATAGAGTGCCTCTCTATGGCTTTGTTCGATAGCTTCTTTATACGTTTTGGGACTCTTCATACTAGGATCTCTTTTGTGCGGCTTCGATGAAAAATTCTACTAGGCGCAGATTTTCCGGCCGTCCCTGATAGATACGCTCCGGGTGCCATTGAACAGCAACCAGAAAATCATCGCCATTGGCTTGAACCGCCTCAACAATTTGATCGGTTGAACAGCGGGCAATCACATTCAGAGTAGGGGCAATCCGATCAACTGCTTGGTGGTGAAAACTATTGACTGTTATGACTTGCTCTGCACAGGCTTTAAAGAGATAAGACTCGCCCAATACATCCACTTCATGCATGGTCGGAGTCCCCGGCGTGACATAGCGATGTTCCGTTCGGCTGCCAACTTGATTGGGAATATCTTCTATCAATGTCCCACCCATTGCCACGTTAATGAGCTGCATACCGCGGCAAATGCCGAAAATCGGTTTATGGGCGTTGCGGGCTGCATCAAAAAGGGCAAATTCCACCGCATCACGTACTAGAGCCGGTTTTTGACAATACTGGGGGCACCGGCTGTCAAAATAACTCGGAGCAATATCTTGACCGCCCGTAAACAAAAAGCCGTCACAACGAACGACAGCTTCATGAATAGCTTCCGGTGAGACATTTAAAGGCAGTACCATCGGCATGCCGCCCGCATCCCAAATTAGCTCTAAATAGTTTTGCCACATCCAACCGCAGGACTTTACATCGTCCCAAAGTGATGTCACGCCAATCAAAGGTCTCATAAAAATCTCAAATGCAGAAACGCCACATCCCCTTTGGGTTTTTCACCAACCCAAAGGGGTCTAGTTTCCGACAGTATATTCGGTTTGATAACGATTAGAGTTTCTTAGGCAACAACGGTTCTTCGTCTTCGACGCCAACCAAACTCAACGCTGCCAATGTCAGCAGCTGCGGGCCCAAGTGGGTGTCAATCATTTCGAAGAATTCTTTCACATTGTGCGCATTTTCAGCGTGTCCGCCCGAGCACAAGCAAGTTGACGGGATATTTTCGCTCATCGGCGCATTAGCATCCGTTGAAGAGCGGCCATATTGAGTCAACTCAATACCCAACACTTTCTGCGCGCTGCGGGCAACTTGAAGCACGGGGCAATCATGCGGACGGGTACCGGCAGGACGGTCGCCGATTGCCGTTTTTGTTACCTTAAGGATGCGTTCCGGATCGGTAATTGTCCAAGACGCGTTTTCTTCTGCGACAGCTTCATCGAACTTCGAAAGAATTTCCGCTTCCAAAGCCAAAAGACATTGGTTGTCAAAGCTTCTCATGTCAATTTCGACTTCGCAGTGAGCGGCGATGGAATTAACAGTCGTCCCACCTTTAATCGTTCCAACCGTCCAGGTTGTCTTCGGATCAGCAGCCGGACGCAAATCAGCAAACTTTTCAATAGCACGAGCCATGGCGTGAATAGCGCTCGGCGTCTTTCCATATTCAGCGAAGCTGTGGCCGCCCAAGCCGTCAATGCTCACGCGCCAGCGATGAGAACCCGTAGCTCCGTAGAGCACACGACCCACATCAGTGGAGTCCACCGCGATAAAGCCGTCAATCCTATTGTTTTTGACCAAATGTTTAGAACCGCGAATGTCACCGTTGCCTTCTTCACCAACAGTACCCACGAACCAAATATCACCTTTTGTCTGGATGTTGGCTTCTTCAAGACCTCTTAAAACCTGCAAAATGGCACGAAGGCCGGAGCAATTGTCACCGATGCCGGGAGCCGAATAACGAATACCGTCTTTTTTCACCGTCACATCCGTATCGATGGAAAAAACGGAATCCATGTGTGCGCCCAAAACCAAAATCGGGCCACCTTCCACAGTGCCCTTGCGAACACCGATGACATTACCGATTTCATCCATCTTCACATCAGTCAAACCATAGGCCTTCATGCGTTCAAGAACGGATTGCGCGCGCTTTTCTTCCATAAAGGTCGGCGCGGGAATTTCACAGAGTTCCACCTGTTCATCCATTGCTCGTTGAACATCACGCTTGGCGATTTGAAGTGCTTTTTGAACTTTTTCTAATTGAGCGACTTTTTGTACCTGAGAGAAAACCGCTTCGCTTAATGCAGGAAGTTCTTTAGCCATATATCCTCCAAAAGATTGCAACCATCCTTTCCTTTATTAATCCATTGAGTATGGAAAGGGCGTCAAAAGCTGTGGCCTATTTCTACTAAGCCACCGAACGGGATCAATTGTAAGGACTGTGAGTGTTAAGAGAAAATTAAATCTTGCCTTAATCCGAAGAGAGATGACTTTCTTCGGCTGAAAGCCTCAAAATAACTTCGCGAGCAATTTTTTCACAATCTTTAATATGTTCGCGCCCCAAATAACGCAAGGCTGTGAACCCTAAAGCCGCCGCACTAATTTGCCCCACGACCGGCACCCATTTAGCGGCTTGCTTGCTTCCTAATTTAATGCCGACACTTTTTAAAACAGAAATGGCTAATTGAGCCGTAATGACTTTACCGGCTAACACGGTGCCCGCCCAACTGATTGCCTGATAGGCAAGAATTCTTCTTTGACTAGGCAAACGATCAATTTGTTCAGGAGTCAAACCAAATTCCCAGTTAATATGATCAATCATTTTGATCATAACGGAGACATCCACCAACATATCCACTCCCGGAATCGGGACAAAAGTCGCCCCGGCACTCATCAGTGCCTGGCGATCAACGTGTCGCCTGGCACGCAAGACGGCAGCCCGGATTCTGTCCTCATTGGTCGGAATAAGCGGAAGATTCTTTGTCATAAGGAAAAATTAATCGATACGCTATACACTTACGCTTCTGTTTGGATTTTAGGGAAAGTTTTTCCCTTTTTCTTTTCATGCACTTACTGGCCTTAGGTTTAAATCACACGACCGCTCCGCTTGCTATTCGCGAACGGGTTGCATTCGGTCCCGAGGAAACTGCCGAGACAATCGGCAGGGTCTTGTCGCGCCTGTCGGGTGAGGAGTCCGGCCATATTACCGAAGCGTTGATTCTGTCTACCTGCAACCGCACAGAACTTTACTGCGCGGCTGAAGATCCAGACTTAGCCATCGGCGCGCTCGAAGCCTTCTTGGCTGAAGAGAAAAATCTGTCCATATCTGAACTCACCCCCCACACATATGCTTTGACAGACTTAGAAGTGGTTGAGCACGCGTTTTGTGTAGCTAGCGGCCTTGATTCAATGGTTCTGGGTGAAACACAAATCGTCGGTCAAATGAAAAAGGCTGAAAAAGCCGCTCGAAAGGCCCAAGGTTTAGGGCTGATGCTCAACACCCTTTTTCAAAGAACGTTCACTGTTGCCAAAGAAGTTCGTACAGCAACGGAAATCGGAGCACATACGGTCTCCATGTCGGCTGCCGCCGTTCGATTGGCTAACCGCCTCTTTGGTGAATTACACGACTTAAACGTTCTTTTTGTGGGAGCCGGAGAAATGATTGAATTGTGCGCCGCCCATTTCAATGGCCAGGCCCCGAAGTCAATGACGATTGCCAATCGCTCGCTTGACCGTGGAGAAGCGCTCGCAGCTCGTTTTAGCGCACAATGCATGAAATTGGCGGACTTACCTCAGCAGATTTCACGCTTTGACATCATTGTCTCTTGCACAGCCAGCGCTCTTCCCATCATCGGCTTAGGCATGATTGAGCGAGCCATTCGTGAACGCCATCACAAACCGATATTCATCGTTGACTTAGCCGTACCGCGTGACGTTGAAGAGGAAGTTGCCAGGTTAGATGACGTTTATGTCTACACTGTGGATGATCTCGGTAAAGTGGTTCAGAGCGGCAAAGCTGAACGTTTGGCCGCCGTGGATGAAAGCCGACACATCATTGCGCAGCGTGTCAAAGATTTTTCTGATTGGCTGCAATGGCGCAACAGCGTTCCTACCATTGAAATGATGATTGAGCGCGCAAGCGACTTGTCCGAAGCCTGCATTGAGCGCGCCAAGCACAGCATCAAAAACGGCAATGATGTTGATGCTGCCTTAAAACGTATGGCTCACGATATTACTCGTAAGCTCATTCATGATAACTTGGCTTTGCTCAAAGATACCGAGCACCTCTCTACCGCTGAACGCCAACATCTTGAAGCGTGTTTTAAGCGCTTTTATCTTGAGCGAAAACGTTAGCGGCGTTCAACGTTTTGCCCCTTTTTTCGGACTGCCTTAATATTGCGCCGTCCAACAGTATTTTCTTTGAATCGAATTTAATCTTAGGAGACTGCCCGTGAAAGAGTCGATGCGCAGTAAACTCAAACAAATCGCCAGACGCCTGGAAGAAATTGATGCCATGCTGGCTTCGCCCGATGTCACCAACGACATGAATCGTTTCCGCGATCTGTCACGCGAACGGGCTGAAATCGAGCCGGTTGTGTTAAAACTCAAGGAATACGAATCCACCGAAGCCGATATGGAAGCCGCTCGCGAAATGCTTGAGGATCCGGAATCAGCCGATTTTGCCCAAGAAGAAATTGATAATGGCAAAAAGCATTTGGAAGCTCTTGAAAAAGACCTCCAGATCATGCTCCTGCCGCGCGATCCCAACGACAGTAAGAACATTTATTTGGAAATCCGCGCTGGTACCGGTGGCGATGAATCGGCACTCTTTGCCGGCGATCTTCTTCGCATGTACACCCGCTATGCTGAACGCCAAGGCTGGAGCACGGAAATTGTTTCCGCTTCAGAAAGTGATTTGGGCGGTTATAAGGAAGTGATTGTTCGCGTGATCGGTGATGGAGCTTATTCCAAACTCAAGTTTGAAAGCGGTGGCCACCGCGTGCAACGCGTTCCGGAAACCGAAAGTCAAGGACGAGTTCATACGTCTGCCTGTACTGTTGCCGTGTTGCCGGAACTCGATGAAATCGGAGAAGTAGAAATTAATCCGGCCGACCTTCGCATTGACGTCTATCGTGCTTCTGGAGCCGGCGGTCAACACGTTCAGAAAACAAACTCGGCCGTGCGTATTACCCACATCCCAACCGGCACCGTTGTGGAGTGTCAGGATGAACGAAGCCAACACGAAAACAAGGCTCGTGCCATGAGTGTCCTCATCTCGCGTATTACAGCTAATGAAATTGCCAAACAGCAGGCTCAAGAGGCTAGTACCCGCAAGAGTCTTGTCGGATCCGGCGACCGCAGTGAACGCATTCGAACCTACAACTACCCGCAGGGACGTGTGACCGATCACCGCATTAACCTCACACTCTACAAGCTTGATTTCATCATGGACGGTGATTTGGAGGAAATCATCACCGCTTTGACCACAGAGCACCAAATTGAGCAATTGGCTAATTTAGGTGAATAATCCATGCCGACAGTAAGCGAAGCTTGGCAAAACGCCTCAAAACTCATTGATCGTTTTGAGGCGAAGCTTCTTTTAGCATCTTGTTTAGGTGTCAACCGCACCTATCTCATTACACATGACAAAGACGTTTTAGCAGAAAGCGTTTTCAATCACTATAAAGACTGCGTACAAAAACGGGCCAAGGGTGTTCCCGTTCCATACATTCTCGGTAAACAAGAATTTTATGGACGCCCCTTTAAAGTCACGCCGGCTGTCTTGATTCCAAGACCCGATACGGAAACCATCGTTGAATTTGTTCTCGCTCAATGCCCTATTGATTCTGAGCTCTCTGTACTGGATATGGGAACAGGATCAGGCTGTATTGCCATTACCCTGGCACTCGAAAATTCCAACTTAAATGTAAACGCTACGGATGTCAGCCCCGCGGCACTTGAGATTGCCAGGGCAAACGCAAAAAATCTCGGCGCTGATATCCATTTTTATTGTGGCAGTTGGTTTGAACCCATTCCTGCCTCACAGCGATACGACATCATCGTCAGCAACCCTCCTTACATCCATCGAGAAGATGAACATTTGAAAAATTTGGGTTATGAACCGATTAGCGCGCTCACCGATGGCTTTGACGGTCTCACGCATATTGACCACATCATAAAAAACGCCCCTTCTTTTTTAAATGAAAAGGGCTTGCTGGTTTTCGAACACGGTTGGGATCAAGGTGAAAGTGTTCGAACATTATTTAAAAAACATTCCCTTTGGAAAGACATCCAAACCATTCAAGATTTAGGCGGCAACGATAGGGTTACTGCTGCCCGCCTTTTCTAAATACACATCGTTTTTCATCGAATCGTCATCTTTTCATCGCAATTTTGAAACATTGCGATATCAAAATAGCTCCCCGAGATAGCTGTCCTTAATTACCGCCGGTTGTTTTGTTTGTACCGGCATCAATTGACTTTCTTTTGATGGAGTTTTTCATGACTGTGTTTCGCAAAACACTTCTTGCCTCAATGTTGATTTCATGCGGCTTAATGTCTCAAGCCGCCTTGGCAAGTGCCGAACATATGGTCGTTGCCGTCCAGCAACTTCCGCCTACTGTTGAACCTCAAGGCGTTAACAATAATGCCATTGATCGTGTTGTTGCTTCCATTTACGAAACGCTAATTTATGCCGATACGCATACCGGTGAAATGAAACCGGGCTTGGCAGAATCCTGGAAACGTATTTCCCCGGAAACAGTTGAATTCAAGTTACGCAAAGGCGTGAAGTTCCACGACGGTACGGACTTTACTGCCGATGATGTTGTTTTCAGTTTTGGTCCTGAACGCTTCTCCGGTGAAAAAGCGCCCGGACGCCCTGCCGCCTGGGAATTTTTGGGTGGTCTAAAAGAAGTTAAGAAAGTTGATGACTACACGGTTCGTATAACGATGAAAGCCGCCGATCCTTTAATCGAGCGTCGCTTCTCTGCCCGTATGTCTGAAATTATCTCTGAAGACGGCTACAAGAAGGCCGGTTCTTGGGAAAATTGGATCAAACATCCGATCGGCACCGGTCCCTATCAGATTTCATCCTTTAAGACTGGCAACCGCCTTGATCTCGTTCGTTTCGACGGTTATTGGAACAAGAAGGCTCCCGCTAGCAAGTTGAGTTTCGTTGAAGTGCCGGAATTGTCCGCTCGTGTGGCCGGTCTTCGTTCCGGAGAATTTGATCTTATCACCGAAGTACCGCCCGACCAGATCAAACCTCTATCCTCTGACGGTAAAGTTGACGTGGTCGGTGGCCCAATCGATAACATCTACGGTTTAGTTTTCGATAGCCGCTCTTCTAAGGTCATGCAAAGCAAGGAATTGCGTCAGGCTTTCTTGCATGCCATTGACCGAGACCTCCTGGTTAACGCCTTGTTCGCTGGCAAGACCGTAACAGCCAATAGCTTCCAATCAAAGACTTTCGGTGATTTGTACATCCCCGAAATGAACCAAAACCTCTATGACCCCGAAAAAGCTAAGGCTCTGATCAAAGCTTCCGGTTATAAAGGAGAGCCTATTGTCTGGCGAATTCAGGCCGGTTACTACACTCTTGAAATGACTGTTTCCCAGGCCATCGCTTCCATGTTAAAGGCTGTTGGCTTAAATATTGAAATTCAGGTGAAGGAAAACTGGACGCA
The DNA here is from genome assembly GCF_024733725.1 of Parasutterella secunda. NCBI lineage: Bacteria > Pseudomonadati > Pseudomonadota > Betaproteobacteria > Burkholderiales > Sutterellaceae > Parasutterella > Parasutterella secunda. The sequence goes on along the minus strand of NZ_JANRHP010000010.1, from coordinate 22,177 downwards.
GGTGGAAGCCGCCGGCGCTGACCGCATGATTAATAATGCAAGCTTCTCAGCCTACTTCCCAGATCCCGCTTCTCAATTATGGCGTCGTCTCAAGCCGGGTACGTCTTGGGACTCGATGGGCTACATCGACACGACAAGCGCCGATTACAAGGTTTTTGCTGAAAACGGCAAGATTTTGGAAACCTCTATTGATCCGGCCAAACGTAAGGCGGCTTGGATCAAGATGCTTCAAGCCTTCGCCAATGATCCTCAAGCATGCCCGCTTTATGCCTTGCCGATGATTTATGGCAAGCAAAAGAGCGTCCAATGGACGCCTGGCACTGAAGGCCGTCTGTACTTAAACGCTGACAATCTGTCGTTTAAGTAATTTTTCAATAATTCTCCCGCTCCTTGGCCTAAGGCAAAGGGGCGGGTTTCGCATCTAAATTAATCTCATGCAAAACGATCCTCTGATCAGCATCCGGGACTTGCACGTATCGTTCGGCTCCGTGGAAGTACTCCACGGAATCGATCTCGATATTGAGCAGGGTGTCATTCATGCCTTAATCGGTGAATCTGGTTCCGGCAAAAGTGTGTTGGCACGATCCATCTTAGGTCTTGCCGGCAATAACTGTCGCATCACCGGCAGCATTCAATTTCAAGGCAACGAACTTCTGACACTTTCTGCTGAAGAGTACAGAAAACTAAGAGGGGCCGAAATAGCCATGGTGGTGCAAGATGCCATGAGCGCCTTAAACCCCATGAGGACGATTGGGCATCAATTGATGGAAACCATCGCCTGTCGCCATCCGAATTACCGTGATCACAACACAGCAACCGTATTGGCCACCCATAAGCACGACCTGCACGATATTGCCTTGGAACTTTTAAAAACCGTCGGCATTACGGCGCCGGAAAAGCGTATGACTTCGTATGCCCATCAACTCTCAGGTGGCATGCGCCAACGCATCATGATCGCACTGGCCTTGGTGGGATCTCCTAAGTTGCTATTGGCCGATGAACCGACAACAGCATTGGATGTGGTAGTACAGCGTGAGCTCTTGCAAGAGTTACGAGAAACTATCCGCAAATTAAACATGTCCATGCTACTGGTCACTCATGACCTGCACTTGGCTCACGATATAGCCGACAAAGTCTCTGTCATGTACGCAGGTTATCTGCTCGAGGAAGGCCCCGTCACCAAGGTTCTTCCCAATCCGTCACACCCCTATACTGAGGGACTATTGGATGCGATGCCCGATATGACAAGTGTCAAGGGCACACTTAAACCGATCCCCGGCGAAATTCCTCCTCCGGACAAACTTGGTAGTGGCTGCCCCTTTGCTAGTCGTTGTGGCAAAGTCTGCGATTCCTGTCGTCAAACGCTTACAGCGTTAACAGAAATTGACGCTTCCGTTCATTGGCGTTCCCGTTGCACCAAAGCTCACGATGCGCCCGTTAATGAACAGCAAGAGGGCCTTCAACAAGTTACCGATATGATGAAGTCGATTGTCAACATGGAACAAACCGACTTCCCGACATTGGTCAATGCGCAAATCAAGCGTCATTGCTACTACACCCGTCAAGGTCTGCTAGGACGTAAAAAACCTTGGGATGTACTGCAAGATATTGACGTGCAGATTGAACACGGTGAGATTCTTGGTCTCGTCGGTGAATCCGGTTGTGGCAAATCGACTCTAGCCCGCCTGTTGTTAGGTCATCAAAAGCCCACTCAGGGCATCGTTCTTTTTAAAGATCAACCAATTCCAGAACCCCGAAGCAAACCCTGGCGTGCCCAGCGAGCCGCCATGCAAATGATCTATCAAGATCCATACGGCTGTTTTGACGCTCGAATGCCTATCATTGAGCAAGTTGCCGAGCCCCTGTTGGTTCATAAGCATCTTTCTAAAGAAAGCGCTCTCGAGCGAGCCGCGGCTGTCTTAAAAGCAGTAGGGATGCCCGCTCACCACATGAATAAATTGCCGGTTGTCATGTCAGGCGGTCAACTTCAACGCGCGGCCATCGCACGCGCCGTGGCTTTGGAACCGGCTTTATTGGTTTGTGATGAGCCCGTCGCATCGCTTGACGTTTCTATTCAAGCTCAAGTTTTGGAGCTTTTATACAACTTAAGAAACGCAAGCCACATGTCCATGCTCTTCGTATCGCATAACTTAAATGTCGTTCGATACATTTGTGACCGCGTTGTGGTGATGTATCTGGGTCGTATTGTGGAATCCGGTGATGTGGATGAAATCTTCAAACACCCCAAACATCCTTACACCCAACTTCTAATGGCCAGTACCCCTGGAGCGGATGCCAGCGTCATTCGGTTTTACCCGAAAGGCTCGATGCCAAGCCCCATTGACCGTCCTAAGGGATGCGTCTTTGCCAATCGTTGTCCGGTCGCCACGACACGCTGTCATTTAGAAGTCCCGGCACTTACAAAACTTTCTGATAACCATGCCTGTGCGTGCTTTGAACAAAAAGCCTTTGAAGCTCTTCAGGCCTCCGAAGGAGAAGCGTGATGGTAGCGCTTGTTCTGCGTATCGTGTTTCGCTCGCTCGTGACACTATTTTTGCTCACCGCTTGCGTCTTTTTCGCCCTTCATCTAACCGGTGATCCTGCCCGTATTATGCTGGGGGACGGAGCCGATGCGACTGCATTGGCAGCTTTCCGTGCCCAATGGGGTCTTGATAAGCCACTGTGGGAACAATTTCTTGTTTATCTGCAGAAATTTATCACTCTTGACATGGGAACAAGTTACTTGACTGGATTACCTGTCAAAGAGGTGTTCCTGAATGCCTTCTGGCCAACGTTGGACTTAATGATCCCGACAGCCATCGTGACCCTTTTGTTCGGAATTCCTGCCGGTGTTATCGCGGCTCTGCACCGTAACACGGCTTTAGATAAAACTATGATGTTTGTGTCGGTTTTCGGCTACGCAGTACCGAACTTCTTCATGGGTGTTTTGCTGCTTTTGATCTTTTCAATTTGGTTAGGTTGGCTACCTTCCTACGGTAATGCAACCGGCTGGCACTACATTATGCCCATCATCACCATGGCTACTTCTGAAGCCGCTATTTTTTCTCGTTACGCCAGAAGCGCCATGATTGAAGCAATGCGCCTGCCCTGTGTAAAAGCCGCTCGCATGAGAGGACTACCGGATCGGCGAGTCATTTGGTTACATGCTCTACCCAATGCCATGCTTTCCATTCTGACAATTATGGGCTTTTTCTTGGGTACTTTAGTGGCCGGCGCCGTGATCACTGAAAATGTCTTCTCTTGGCCTGGTGTTGGCAAACTTTTGGTGCAGTCTGTTGCCAACCGTGATATCCCTGTTGTTCAACTGATTGTATTGGCTACAGGCGCCTCACTCATTATTGCCAACCTCGCGATGGACTTACTGGCCCTAGTTGTGAATCCTCGCTTGCGTAAGAGCAACAATTAACGGAGTACGAGACAAATGGCTCAATTTATTAATGTACAGAAGAAAAGCTCGGATGTTCTGGTCTATTGCAGTGCGGGGTTGCTTTTCATATTTTTCACATTCGGTGTTTTAGCTCCGTGGATTGCCCCCTATGACCTGGAACAAATGGATTTAGGCTCTCGCCTAACAATGCCTTTCACCAGCTTCGCGCATATCCTTGGAACGGACGAATTAGGTCGGGATGTTTTCTCGCGCTTGGTTTACTCACTTAGACTATCGTTTTTATTGGCAATCGCCGGAACGATTCTCGGTGCCATCATCGGTACAACACTAGGTTTCTTAGCGGCACGCTTCGGTGGAGTCGTTGATGACGTACTTAACGCCGCTGTGGATTTCACCGCCTCTTTACCCTTCATCATTCTTGCCTTAACTATCTTGGCATTCTTGGGTACCAACGTTACGGTCATCGTCGTCATTATGGCTGTTTATGGATGGGATCGTTACGCCCGCCTGACCCGTAATCTTGCTCGCTCTGCTTACACAGAAGGCTATGCGAATGCGCTTGAAGGCTTAGGGATTCCAACCTGGCGTATTGCCATTCGTCACATCCTGCCCAACATTGCCTCCGCTCTTGTTGTCAATATGACACTGAACTTTCCGGGAATGATTTTGCTCGAAACATCACTGTCCTTTTTGGGCGTTGGTGTACAGCCTCCAATGAGTTCCTTGGGCACAATGCTTGGCTTCGGTCGTGACTACCTTACGACCGCCTGGTGGATTGCTGTCATTCCAGGGATTGTCATTGTCCTTTCCACGCTCTCTATGTCCATTTTAGGTGATTTTGTTCAACAAAAATTAGAACCGCAAGGCAGATAAATATGACTGAAAAACAAACTCGTTTCGTTATCGTGGGCTTTGATGGCTTACGGCCTGACTGTATTGATGAAGACATGCCAACTCTTTCGGCATTTATTGCTCAATCACACCGTTGGAATCGTTATTTAGCCACTTTCCCAACCGAGACCTATGTTAATCATCCGAGCATTTTCTCCGGTTTTCGTCCTAATCGACACGGTATCATCGCAAATGCCTTTTTTAATCGAGAAATGCCTTCGGAAAAAAGTGTTTTCGTTGGCTCTAGTGTTTCCAGCATTGAAACACAAGACGCTGCAGTCGACTTAATTCAAGTCCCCACACTAGGGGATCGATTGGGACTAGCCGGTAAAACATTGCGGGTTATTTGCGCGAATTCCTCAGGCAGCACTCGTCTGCAGCATATTCACGCAGATCGTTACAGTGGTCACTTAAACTGTTGTGTACACGATATCGGACTCACACTGCCCGCATCAGAACGTGAAGCCCTTCGTGCGAAATGGGGCAACGGTGTTGCATTGAAGTTTCCAGACTTTGACGGAACAAAACTTGTCACTGACATATTCTTTGACTATGAATTACCTCGTGGCTTAGGGGATGTCACCATTCTTTGGATCGGTGAACCTGACCACTCAAGCCATGAGTTCGGGATATTTAATGACAAAACTCGTCAAGCCAGAAAGGCAGCCGATGAAGCTTTTAAGCGTGTCTTAGACTGGTGGACAGCCAAAGGTGAAAAAGAAGGCGTGCAACTTGCTGTTATGTCAGACCATGGACACGGAACAGTCTGCGCCCACTATGACTTGAAGAGCAAGTTGATAGAAAAAGGCTGGAAGGTTATATCCGGTAAAGATCTTCAGAATGGACTAAAACCTCAAGACAACGATATAGTCATGATTGGTGACTATACGTTGGGACTTTGGTTAACTCATCCTACTGAAAACAATTTACTGCGACTTCGGGATGAATTAATGAGTATCGAAGAAGTGGGCATGATATTCTCACAACCCAAAATCGGCAGCAGCGATAATGACGTAGAAGGGCGCGTAAAAGGCACTTTTTCCGAAGCTCTCATTTCCTCCGATCACGCCAGAGGCCCCGATCTTCGAGTGACTATGCGAAATAATCCTCGAACAGGACGACTCGTTATGGGCGCTTCGCTGGAAATTGGAACTGGCAACCATGGTGGTCTTTTACCAGTGGAAATTAACAGTCTTTTAGCTGTTAAAGGCGACCAATTTCAAGCACCGGAAGCAGTACACACAGAACCGGCCGGACATGACGATTTCGCCTTGACCGTAATGACACTGATGGGATTGTTAGGAAATGAGTCTGCTCTTTCCCCTATGCCTTCTGCACGATTACTGACCGAAGCTATCGGTGGTAGAGAAAAAATGGATTGTGAAGAAGAAATCCTCACTCTCCAAGAGGGGAAATTTATGCAGTATATCCAGCGTGTACGATTCGGTAATCACGTCTATGTTACCGAGGGAGCAAGAGCGGGTACTTGCAATATTGAGGCTTTAAATCAATCGGAGTAATCAACGATGGATATTGTTATTCAAGGAGCAGGGGCTGAGGCCTTTGCTGAAAAACTTAATCTTAGAAATATTTGGATTAAACCGGATGCCGTCCGTGTCAATGAAGCCGACAGCACCTTAACTCAAGAATTAGTAGAACAGGCAACTAAACAAGGTTTTGATGTTAATTGTGTGCCTAATGGCCTCAGCATCAAAAACTTTGGCTTACTTGCGCTTGATATGGATAGCACACTCATTGAGCTTGAATGCATTGATGATATTGCCTGGCAGTGCGGCGTTGGCGAAGAAGTAGCCCGTATGACTGAAATCGCCATGCAAGGTCATATGCCTTTTGCCGAATACTTGAGAGAACGCGTAAAACTGTTTAAAGGTCATCCGGCCCACTACGTGGAAGTCACGGCCTCTCATGCCAAATTAATGCCGGGTGCTATGGAGTTAATCAACTTCGCAAAAGACCACGGTCTTAAAACTTATATTCTTTCCGGAGGCTTTGACACAATCGCCAAGGTTGTGTGTGAAGAGCTCGGAATGACCGGCTATCTTTGCAATCGACTGATTGAGAAAGATGGTGTGCTCACGGGAGAAACCACGGGCCCCGGAGGCGGTGAAATTTTAGATGCCGATGGTAAGCGCCGCGCTTTGGATATGCTATGCATGCTTTATGGTTTACACCATTCACAAGCCATTGCCGGAGGCGATGGTGCCAATGATCTAGAAATGATCAAAACAGCCGGCTTGGGCTTCGCCTATCACGGTAAACCGATTGTGGCCGCCAGTGCGCCGTATCGTGTCAATCACGGAGGTCTTGACGTTGTCATTAACCTCTTTATCGAAGCTTGGGATAAGGCCAAAAAGCTCTAAGGCTACGGTTTTCAAGTGTTTAAAGGCTTCCAGATACTAAGGAAGCCTTTTTCTTTTGACTCGCATCAAAATTTATTTTTGTCGACAGTCTTGTCTATTTTTCAGAAAATACAGCAAACTTTTTCTAATTCATTGTTTTATAAGAAATTATAATTTAAAACATTCTTGTAATGAACTAAGTGATTTCACTGTTATCGCTACTTTTTATCTAACACTTTTTACCCATTTCTAACTCAAAATAACTAGAGAAAAAAACTTATTCAACCTTTCCAAAAACATGCGCTCCCACTACTTATCTTCTTGAATTTCAAACATTATTAATTTTGCCGACCATTTATTCGTAATAATCGTCTATTTCATCAATATTCTTTTTATCTTTCAATGTGTTAACCACCTTGTTGATCAAAAACCGTCCGCATACACTGTCGGGAAATCGACTTTTATGTTTGGAGTTCATCATGAAAAAAATTTTATTAAGCGCTCTCTTAAGTTCCATGATTGCCAGTGGTTCTGCCATGGCCGGTACACTTTTGGTCGGCACCGATGCTGGACTCGCTCCTTTTGAATTTAAAGATCCGAAAACCAACGAAATTGTCGGGTTTGATATCGATCTGATTAATGCTATTGCCAAAGCGGTGGGCGATGAAGCCAAAATCCAAAACATGCAATTTGCAGGATTAATCCCCGCTTTACAAAGTAACATGGTTGATGTCGGTGCAGCAGCCATTACCATTACGCCAGAACGGCAAAAACAAGTGCTTTTTACCGATCCCTACTACGATGTCGGCTTAGTCATGGTCATTCAAAAGAAAAATTCCGATAAATTTAAAACACTAAAAGATATGGAGGGTAAACGCATCTGCGCTCAAATTGGCTCAACTGGCTCTATTTTGGCCTCAACTGTCAAAAACGCCACCGTTGCCAATTTCGATCAAATCGGCGAAGCTTTCATGGAATTAAAAATGAACGGGTGCGACTCCGTCATGGTTGATAAGACAGTGACTCTGTACTACTTAACTAAGCATAACGATGAAGACATTATGATGGTTCCGCACATCTATAACCCCAAACAAAACGGATTTGCCGTCGCCAAAAACAACAAAGCTTTGCTTGAAAAATTGAATAAAGGCCTAAAAATCATTAAGGAAAATGGTGAATACGACAAAATCTACGAAAAATGGTTAGGTAAAAAACCTCAAGCCTCTCAACAATAGCACTCAATCATTAAGCCTCAAAATCCATTTTGAGGCTTCTTTTGTTGTTATTTTCGTGCAATTATCATGAAATTAATTAAACGTATTGAAGAATTAACGCCGGAATTTACCACCATAAGACGTGATTTTCATAAATACCCCGAAGTCGGCCATCATGAAAATAAAACATCTGAAAAGATTGCCAACTATCTCCGTCAGTGGGGTTATCAGGTTCACACTAAAATTGCCGGTGCCGGTGTCGTAGCTCTTTTAAAATGCGGCATCTCATCCAAATGTCTTTCTATTCGGGCGGATATGGACGCATTACCGATCGAAGAGGCTAATTGTTTTGCCCATGCTTCCGTCAACAAAGGGGTGATGCATGCTTGTGGTCACGACGGCCACATGACGATGGCTCTTTTAGCCGCCCGATATCTTTCTGAGACCCAACACTTCAACGGTACGGTTCAATTTGTTTTTCAGCCCTGCGAAGAACAAGACGGAGGAGCCAGTGACATGGTCAATGACGGTCTGTTCGAGCGATTTCCGACAGACTGCATAATCGCCTGCCATAATTGGCCGGACGTTCCTCAAGGCAAAATTGCCCTTAATTGGCAAACCATAATGGCCAGCTGCAATGCTTTCCGAATCCTTGTCCGTGGACGTGGAGCTCATGGCGCCATGCCCAATAACGGAATTGATCCTCTTTTTGTTGCCGTTCAAATTGCCAATAGCCTTCAAGGAATCATCACCCGTATAAAGCGTCCTATTGATCCAGCTGTGCTATCCATTTGCAAAATCACTGCCGGGGAAACTTATAACGTTATTGCTGATACGGCTGAAATTGAAGGAACGGTAAGAACCTTTTCAGAAGATGTGACAAACATTATTGCCGATCATATGCAAAAGATTGCTTCACATGTAGCCTCTGCATTCGGCGCGACGGTCGAAGTCAACTTCATCCGTCAAGTACCACCCGTAACGAATAATCCTGAATGGGTCAATCAAATCCAAAATGCCGCGACAGAGGTATTAGGTCAAGAGGCGGTCCTTATACAAGAGCCGGTTATGCCCTCTGAGGATTTCGGTGTATTTCTAAAACACTGCCCTGGCGCACTCTTTTTTATCGGTAACGGCGAGGGCAAACACAGACAAGAGGGACATGGCCCCGGTCCCTGCGCCCTTCACAATCCGTCTTATGATTTCAACGACGCCATTTTGCCTGTGGGAGCCAGTATTTTTGCCCGAATCGCAGAAAACTATCTTTCCTAAAGTGTTAGGCGTTAACCGCCTTTAAGCGGTTTAAAGCAATAAGAACCATCAATGTTGAGCCGTAGAGAGTCGCCTCGTCATTGAAATCAAACTCACACTCATGAAGACTGGCCGTGTGCTTCGGATCTCGAATTCCTAAACGGAACAAACAACCGGGGCACACTTGAGTCATAAAGGCAAAATCTTCCGCTGTCATCTGTTGGGGAGCGGGCTTTAAGCCCTCCTCTCCCAACCAATTCCGAACAATCTCCTTAACGGCTAATGCTTGTTGTTCATGATTTAAAAGGGCTGGATATAAGCGCGTGTAGTGACACTGAGCCCGGGCTCCGTAGGCACTCGCAACACCTTCAGCAATTTCACCCAAACGCTGTTGCACCCGATCCTGAACATCAGGCTCAAAACTTCTGCAGGTGCCAATCAGTTTGGCTGTTTGAGGCAGAACACTGGATCCATTTTCATCGCCAGCTAAAATCGCTCCAAAACTGACGACCGCACCTTGCAGCGGATTAACGTTGCGGCTCACAATAGACTGAGCGCTAACAACAATTTGTGAAGCTACCAACACACTGTCAACGGCCACTTGCGGTTTCGCCCCATGTCCTCCCCGACCGGTAACATCAATGGTGAAAATATCCGCGGCCGCCATGATATACCCCGGATCAATGCCTATCTGCCCAACATCAAGCGTGGGCTCACAATGGGTAGCATAGATTTCCGCAATCGGAAACTTTTCAAATAAGCCGTTTTCTACCATTAAGCGGGCGCCCGCATAACCCTCTTCTCCCGGCTGGAAAATAACGGCAACACTGCCTTCAAAATCTCTGTGTGATGCAAGGAAACGACATGCGCCCAAAGCGACAGTCATATGCCCATCATGTCCGCATGAGTGAGCACGTTTTTCATTAACTGAGGCGTACTCGGCCCCACTTTGCTCCAATAAGGGCAAGGCATCCATATCTGCCCTCAATCCAATCCACTTATCGCTTTTCTTTTTCCCATGAATGACGGCGACCAACGCGGAAGAACCAAACCCTTTATGGATTTCATCTACGCCATAAGAACGTAACTCTTTTTCAATAAAGGCCGACGTTTCCGGCAATTGAAGACCGATCTCAGGATGTTGATGCAAATGGTGACGACAAGCATTTAATTGCGCCGACTTTTCCGATAAAAATTGTTGGATCTCTTGAGCACTGTACATTTCTGTTTCTCCTGATAAGGACTAGAAAACAATCTTAAGCGCAATGATTTCATTGTGTTTTAAAAAATCTCACAGGCGTAAGAACTTATCCTTAGCGATAAGTTTTTTAATACGTATGCTTCTGACATTTCCTAAAGTGGTGTCTTGTTAAATGCTTCGGCTGTAAAAATGGGGAAAATGCGATTAAAAGCAAAGTATTTGTTTTTAATCGTCTTAAACTTCTATTAACTTTAGTGACATTGGAGAAAAATAATGAAGTTGGTTTGTCCTCCGTTTAAAGGCGAAAATAAGGGCCACTACAGTGCCGGTGTTATTTCCAAAGGTATGCTCTATGTTTCGGGGCAACTGTCCATAGATCCGGATACTCGAGAAGTCTGCAAAGGTGACATCAAAGACCACACGCGACTCGCTTTAGATAATGTTGATCGAGTTTTAAAGGAAGCTGGCGTCAGGCGCGATCAAGTGGTATTTTGCCGCGTCTACACCCCTAGTGTCGAATATTGGGGACCCATCAACGAAGTCTATGCGGAATTTTTCGGTGATCACAAACCTGGCCGCGTCGTTGTTTCTACTACAGATCTTCATTTCGGTTGTTTAGTTGAAATTGAGGCAATCGCCGAAATGGATGAAGATTAACCTTTGCGACTCGTTTTCAAAGAGAGTGTGACAAAAGTCTCTTATTTAAGCAGGGGCGCAGTTAACACTCTCTTGGTTTATCCATTGAAATTCTTAAATAAAAAGCTGGCACTGAGAGCAGAGCCCATAATGCGCTGGGTGGTTGATCATTATTTGATTATTGGTTTTGGTAACCTACTCTTTTATTCAAAAATTTTCTTACCCAAAATTCAATTATTAAAAAATGACACCTAGATGACAGATACAGTTTCCTCAATGTTCCGCTATCTCATTGTTTCTTAAAATTTATTTCATTTCGAATAAGTTTTGTACTTATTTCTTTGTCACCGAATCTTCACCTAAACGTCGAAATTCTTTCATAAGCGCCTTCAATAATTTCACCCGTTATTGATAGGAGTTCCGTTTTCATGCTCGAATTGCGACATATCTCAAAACGTTTCGGTGACCGTGAGATTCTCTCTGATATTTCTTTGAGTATTAACCAAGGCGAAATTGTTTCAATTCTTGGACCTTCCGGGTGCGGGAAAACGACTTTGTTGAATTTGATCTTGGGCTTAACGGACTTAACGGAAGGCCAATTGATTTACGATGGAGAAGATCTCAGTCACGTTTCCATGAGAGATCGTGGCTTTAACATTGTTTTCCAGGATTTCGCGCTTTTCCCCAATTTAAACGCACGAGAAAACATTCTCTATGGTCTGAGAAACAATCCCAATGCCTCTACTCGTGAAGAAGTCAGTGATCTAATTGATTTACTTGGCTTGAGAAAACACCTTGATCAACGCATCGATGAACTGTCGGGTGGACAAAAGCAACGCGTGGCCATTGCTCGCACACTCGTTTTAAAACCCCGCCTTTTACTTTTGGATGAACCGCTTTCTGCACTTGATGGCATCATTAAAGAGTCCATTAAAGAAAGAATCCGCACGGTCGCGCGTCAATATAAGCTGACCACATTGATTGTGACTCACGACCCGGAAGAGGCTCTAACGTTATCCGATCGAGTTCTCATCATTAACGAAGGCAAAATCGCACAGTTTGCTGATCCGCAAACGATTATCAGCAATCCGGCCAATGACTTTATCCGACAATTTATTTTGTCGCAGCTCAACATTAAGCGAAGCAATATTCTGAAGCTTTTTAGCGAAAGTTTGCCCCAAACAACACCTGCATCATCCCGAATTGCCAAACCTCAACCCTTTCAAGCATTCGGTCAAGCCGTCGCTTAATGGAGAGGAATTTCTATGCTAGCGGCATTATTCGGTAAAGGACAAAAAGAACTAAAAGTTCTTTATATCCTCATCACGCTCACATTAGCGGCTATTTTGCTTTATCCGCTGGGCTGTGTTTTATTTCAATCCGTTCTAACCAAAGAGGGCGGCATTGGACTGGCCAATTACACCTCCCTGCTTTCACAAAGCAGTTTTTGGACGGCTTTAGCCAACAGCTTCACCGTTTCCGGTATTTCAGCAGCCATTGCGACTTTGATGGCCTTTTTCTGCGCATACGGTCTTCACTTTACAAGAATTCGCCCTGGCGTAAAAAAAGTTATTCAAATCATCGTCCTGCTGCCGCTTTTTTTGCCATCCATCACATACGGTTTTGCTGTCATCTACTCATTCGGCCGTTTAGGGCTAATCAGTCAATTGATCGCCCCTCCCCCTTTTTCCATCTATGGCTTCTGGGGACTACTGATTGCCGATGTTATTTATACGCTGCCGCCGGCTTTTCTGATTCTTTATAACGCCTTTTTTTACGTTGATCGTAACTTTATTACTGTCTCCAAATTGATGGGAGACGGTCCATGGCAAACTTTTTACATGACCGCCATCCGACCGGTTGTCGGCTCACTTCTATCTGCTTTTATCCTGAGTTTCTTCCTTTCGTTTACCGATTTCGGCATCCCGGTATCCATTGCAGGCGAATATGAAGTCATCGCCACGCAGCTTTATACAACCATGATGGGCGCCATTCCGAACTTTGGCGAAGGGGCTGTTATCGCCATGGCAATGCTTGTGCCCTCGGTTGCCTCCGTTGTTATGCTGCGTTGGGTTGATCGCTTTAATTTTCGATACAACAAAATTTCCAAAGCCGAAGTCTCGACGAACGCATTTAGAGATGCTCTGTACCTGCTTTACTACGTACTCATTTCACTTGCGCTGTTATCCGTTTTTGTCGTGATGTTTGTTGTGCCTTTCGTGAAACAATGGCCTTATCAGCCTTACTTCACGTTGGATGTCATCACTCGTATTGTCAGTGACAGCTCTATCTGGCAAGTCTATGAACACTCCATCGGCGTCGCTCTCGTCTCGGCTGCTGTCGGCACGATTTTTTGTTACGCCGCCGCTTTGGTTAAGGCTCGATCTCAACTGCCTTCGTGGTGTCAAACCACAATGGATTCCTTTGCCATGATCACCAATACTGTTCCAGGTATGGTGCTTGGTATCGGATTTCTCTTTGCCATGAGCGGTACACCTTTGGCCAATACATTCACCATTTTGGTGTTAGCCAACCTCGTGCACTTCTTTACCACACCATACATGATGGCTACCTCCGCACTTTCGAAAATGAATGCCGGCTGGGAAACAACTGGGGCTTTAATGGGCGACAGTTGGATAAAAACAGTCTCTCGCGTCATTGTCCCGAACTCTTTGCCGACACTGTTGCAAATGTTCCAGTACTTCTTCGTCAGTGCCATGGTCACCATCAGCGCTGTTGTGTTCCTCACGGGCGCGCGCACGATGCTTTTAACAACAAAAATTAAAGAACTTCAATACTTTGAAAAATTTGAAGAAATTTTTGTTTTATCCCTTTTAGTTTTCCTTACTAACGTAGCTGCGAAGCTCATTTTCGACGCGATGACCGGTTACGTGCAAACCCATCACGGTCAAGGATTATTGACCAGATTAAAAACCTTTTTCCAATCCGCTACGACTCGCAAAGCGAATCAGTCGATCTAACAATTAAGGAGTTAACGTATGAAACGCATCTCTGTTCTTTCCCTCTCGGTTTTAACCGCTGCTGTTTTGGGGTTGTCGGCCTGCAGCGACAACGGTGATGCCCCAAACAAGAAGACTGCCGCAGCATCAGAGCCCGCCAAACAAGTGGTGATCTACACCAACGCTGACGAAGAAGCGCAACAAGCGATGAAAAATGCGCTCGACAACAATGGCTTCAAGGGTGCCTATTTGATGCAATCCTTTGGCACCTCTGAGTTAGGCGGAAAGATCGCTGCTGAAGGAAAGAATATTGAAGCCGATTTGATCACGATCAGCACTTATTATTTGGACAGTTTCCAAAAGAAAAATCAGATGTTCCAAAATCTGACGTTTAAGACCGAACCGATTAATCCCACCCCCTCTTACTACGCCCCAATTTTAGGTAACACTGGCGCTCTCTTTGTCAATACCCAAGTGCTTAAGGAATCCGGACTGCCGGCTCCCAAGTCCATTGCCGACCTGGCTAAACCGGAATACGCAGGCCACATCTCCGTACCTGACATCATGGGTTCATCCACTTCCTGGCTGATGACCCAAGCGGTACTGTCTGCCGAGGGTGAAGAACAAGGTGCTAAGACAATCGCTGCCATCGAAAAGAACGCAGGTGCTCATTTGGAAAAATCGGGTTCTGCTCCTTTGAAGAAACTGCGCGCTGGTGAAGTGGCTGTTGGTTTCGGACTTCGCCATCAAGCCGTTGCTGATAAAGCTAAGGGATTGCCAATTGATTACATCGATCCCGTCGAAGGTAATTTCCAACTTCAAGAAGCCATCGCTGTTGTTGATAAGGGCGACAAGACCAATCCTAATGCTCAAAAGATGGCTGAAACCATCATCAAGCACGGTCGTACGGAACTTTTGAAGTACTACCCGGTTGCTTTGTACAAGGGCGAGACGGTTTCTGCTGAAAATAAACCGGCCAATCCCAAGATGTACAAGGAACCCTTAACGGTTGAATTGCTTGAAGCTCACCAAAAATTAGTTAAAGGTCAAAATAAATAATCCTTTTTCCAATATGGCGAAATGCGGGACGATTTTTTTCGTCCCGCAACCTCTTAGAAACACTGGAAAAATTATGACTATTCAAGATCCGAATACTTACAAATTACTCACCCCCGGTCCCCTCACCTCCTCATTGACAGTGCGCGAGGAAATGCTTGTTGACCGGTGCACATGGGATAAAGACTACAAAGAAATGACTCAGGAAGTGCGCCGCTCATTGCTTGAATTGGCCCACGCCAATCCCAATGAATACACAACTGTTTTGATGCAAGGCAGCGGCACATTTGGTGTTGAATCCGTGCTCTCATCCATCCCCGGAGCTGATGATTGTGTTTTGGTTCTTGTCAATGGCGCGTACACCGAACGCATGTGCCAAATCCTTACCTATCACCGTATCCATTTCAAACGGTTGGATTTTGCTTGGGACAGTATTCCTGATGCTAAGAAGGTGGAAGAATTTTTAGCCGCCAATCCCGATGTCACCATCGTCGCCATGGTGCATAGTGAAACAACCACCGGTATTCTCAATGACATCGCTGCCGTGGGTTCCGTTGTAAAAGCGGCCGGCAAAACCTTCGTTGTGGATGCCATGAGTTCTTTTGGCGGTGTGGATATCAACGTGCCTGAAATCGGCATCGACTTCCTTATTTCTTCGGCCAATAAATGCATTCAAGGCGTCCCCGGTTTTTCGTTTATCATCGCTAATATTAAAAAGCTTCAAGCCAGCAAAGGCAATGCCCGCTCTTTGTCTTTGGATCTTTACGATCAATGGCGCGTTATGGAAAAAGACGGTGGAAAATGGCGTTTCACCTCTCCGACTCACGTCGTTGCCGCATTTCATCGCGCAATCGCAGAGTTAAAAGCCGAAGGCGGCATTGCCGCTCGTCACACTCGCTATGCTCAATGCAACAAGATGCTTCGTGACGGAATGAAAGAACTTGGATTTGATGCCTACATTGACGCCGCTCATCAAGGGCCGATCATCACAACATTCTTTTATCCTGAAAATGCCAATTTCACATTTGCCGGTATGTATGACTATTTGAAGAACCATGGTTACGTCATCTATCCGGGCAAACTTACCGAGCGTGACACCTTCCGTTTGGGCAATATCGGTGAAATTTACGAAGAAGACGTTAAACGTGTTCTAGCAATTTTCAAAGCTTATTTAGACGAGGTTAGCCATGCCTAACATTCAAGCCGTGATTTTTGACTGGGCCGGTACAACCGTTGATTTCGGCTCAACAAGTCCTGTCAGCGCCTTCATGGAGGCTTTTCGTCGTGCGGGCATTGAAGTCACCGATGAAGAAACTCGTGCCCCGATGGGTCTTTTAAAGCGTGACCACATTCGCACGATGCTGCGCATGCCGCGCATTGAAAAAGCCTGGGAAGAACGCTACAAGCGTATTCCCAATTCCGATGATGTTGAAGCCCTCTACGCTGACTTTGAACCGGCGTTGATGGCTGTGCTACCTCAGCATTGTGACATTAAGCCCTATGTCTTGGACGCGGTTGCCGCTTTGCGTCAAAAGGGCATCAAGATTGGTTCGACCACCGGTTTTACCGCTTCCATGATGGAAGTCGTCGCTCGTGAAGCATCGAAGGCTGGCTACAACCCTGACATGCTTGTAACCGCAGATGACACCGGCGGTTTTGGCCGCCCTTGGCCTTACATGGTATTTGAAAATATGAAGCGCCTCGGGCTTCAAGACGTTCGTCGCATTGTTAAAGTCGGTGATACTGTATCTGACATGCGCGAAGGTAAAAATGCCGGGTTAATTGCCGTTGGCGTCACGGAAGGCAGTTCTATCATTGGCTTAGACAAAGCCTCCTGGGATAAATTGCCCTCTCTGGAACAATTTGCCCTTCGTAAAAAAGCTCGTGAAATGTTCTTTGCCAACGGTGCTGATTTTGTTATTGACACCATGGAAGAACTGCCCAAATTAATTGAAGCCATTGAAAATGGCGAGAAAGCCTAAAAAGCTTAAATTCTGAGCTTTGTTAGAAGAAAAACTCGTTCTCACGCGTTAATTTCGCAACAGGAGCGAGTTTTTTTTCAATGGCCTGTTGTGCGGCAGGCGGTAAACTTCTTGCTCCTTGCGGGCACATTGCTACACACCTCATACACAAAATACATTTAGATGGATCAGTTTTCTTGGGATCAGTAATCCAAATAGCCATTGTCGGACATCGCTGAATACACATGCCACATCGAACACACTTACCACTGACTACGGGAGTAACCGGCATTTTGCTCCAAGCTCGATAGGGGCGGTTGCCCGGCACTTCAACCGGAACAGCGTGCATATCATCGTATTTTTGTAGCGCGAAACGAGCAAACACCGAAAGATTTTGGAAATCAATTTCTGTCGGTCGATTGGCTGCCACAGTAGGCACCATCGAATGCTGCGTTACAACGGCGGCACTGGCAATTGGAATGCCGCCTCTGACTAGAATCGTGTCATTTAATTCCAATAAGGCATCTTCATATGCTCTATTGCCATAAGTTACAAGCGTAATCACGCGAGTTGACTCAAATGTTACTTTCCGAAGCCGCTCAACCACAAGCCCCGGTATCCGACCTCCATAAACGGGACAAGCAATAATTACCCGCTCATCTTTTCCGAAGGTGCACTCCTTTAAGAACGGATCGGACAAATCTACCGTCCTATCTACTCCTCCCATCTGCTCAGCAACGTGACGGATAACCTTTAACGTGTGACCAGCCGCACTAAAAAATACAATCGAAAAACGCATGGGGCACCTCATTTTTTCTTTTCATCATAGCGCAAAAAAACGCATCTACAAGTTGCCCCCAACACATAAATATCACGGATTTGCCTCTTTTAGCCAACGAAGGATCTGTTCATCTAAATCACTATCTCCATTTCCGTAAACCGTCAAACTTTGCGTTACTGTCGATTTCGGACACATTTGAACAAAATCATCCCTCGTTTGCATAAGACCACCACCCCCATGGGTATTAAAAGGCATGATGACTTTCCCGGAAAGATCGGTTTGACTTAGCCATGAAGCGACGGGACGAGCGATGTGATGCCACCATGTCGGCGTACCTATGATGAGAACATCGAAATTATTCAAATCAATGGATGGAGCATGAATTGGCGGCAAATAACCTTTTTGCATTTCCTCTCGCACTTGATTTGTTGTCGGGCGATAGGCGTTTGGATAAGGCGTTTGAGGAACAATTTCAAACACTGGAGCCGCTGTCAAAGCAGAAATACGAGATGCCACAGTTCGGGTGTTCCCGCTATGGCTATAGTAAACAATAGCGGTTCGTTTCATCAGAAATTGAGCGGCTTCTTTGGCTAGGCTTGAATGCGTTCCAACGAGTGTTGTGAGTCCAACAACAGCTTTCAAGAATTCTCTTTTTGACAACATGTCTATAACCTCCCACTATTCTGCTTCTAATTTACTGGGAGAAGTAACGTTTTATTGACTCAAAAATGCCGAATTATTGTTTATTTAAAGCAAGTTGCAGAAAACTAAACGCGAAAGCGATTATTTTCTTTCTTAGAAGGCAAAAGCATTACAAAAATACCAAACACAACTAAGGCATTGACAATCCAGGTCTGCACCTCAAGACCTGTCATTAAGGGAGGAAGGAAATAACAGAGACTCCACCATCCGCTCACACCGATATCATGCAACCGTCTGACCGTCAGGGCCAGGCCTGGAACAAAGGAGTAAAGAGCAAAAACAAAAACTAAGGAAGTGGTTAAATAAATCGGCCAGGTTATAACTTCATCGGCTGTCACAACAAGCAAATTACAGACCACACCCAAAGCAATAAAAGTGCAATAAGCAATGATCTGAAATAGGATCAGCCCAAGCCATTCCTTTCGATCTGAACAGCTTTTGAAATCAGCATACCGCCCACGTCCATACGCTTGAGTGAGCCAATGAACAATTGACAATCTGTGTTCCTTTTTTCAGCTTATCCAGGGTAAGATAACTCAAACGTCCTTTGTTTATCAGTCCTTTTTCTTTAAACCAAAGAAACGTACGACCACATCGCGACCAAAATAATTTGACCGGTAACCACACGCAAGAACATCGCCAGAGGATAGACCGTGGAATAGGCCACGGCCGTTGCACTTTTTTCAGAAAGCGAAGCTGCATAGGCCAAAATCGGCGAATTCGTACAAGCACCAATCAACAACCCCAAAATGGTGTGATAGTTCATTTTGAGGAAAAGACGAGAAATAACTCCTACCAAAATTTGCGGCACAAACGTAATAATAAAGCCGATGCCTACGTACAAAAGACCGTTACCGGCAACGAGGCTATCGACAAAGGTGCCGCCAGCCGTCAAGCCGACGCTCGCTAAAAAGAGCGAAATACCAATCTCTCTGACGGCCAAATTAGCCGCATTGGTGGTGTACGTTGCCAAGTGAAGTGTTGCTCCGAAGCGCCCCAACAAAATAGAGATAACCAAAGGGCCGCCGGCCAAACCCAATTTAATCGGCGTGGGCATCCCGGGAACCATCAAGGGAATAGAGCCGACCAAAACCCCTAAGGTAATACCCAGAAAAATAGCGGCCAAATTGGGCTGCTCCAACACCTTGGGACGATTACCCACAATACCGGCTAACCGCTTAATGGCATTAATCGGACCGACGCACTGCAAGATATCACCAACTTGCAAATGCATTTTGTCGTATGGGAATAATTCCATACCGGCTCGCCAAACGCGTGTAATGTGCACGCCATCGGTATTACTCAACTCCAAGTCACCAACAGTTCGTCCATTCATTTCATTGCGCGTAACAATGACACGCTGCCGCTCAATCGGAGAGTGCTCTGTTGCCAAATCAATGCGATTGTCTTCCTGACCAAAAGCCGCCACAATATCCATCTTCTGTTCGGGAGTGGCCACTACACGAATCGTATCTCCGTAATGCAATACCGTATCGGCAAATGGGCTGGTTATCTCACCTTTGTGCAAAAGACGAGAACAAATAAAGGGCCGAGGAATACGGCGGCGACATTCTCGAATGGTTAGTCCATCGAGCATGTGGTTAGTGATGTATATGTGGAAAACCACAGGAGCTTGATTAATTTCTTTTTCTTCATCTTCCCATTGGCGATCTTCTTGTTCCAAATCCACCCGGAACATCACACGTAAAAGAATAGCGATACCAATAATCGTCACCAAACCCAACGGATAGGCGCAGGCATAAGCAATAGCGATATCTTCACCATGGTATCCCATATCTGCCAAAGCTTCTTTTGTAGCGCCCAACCCTGGTGTACAAGTAATGGCCCCGTAGTGCACACCCAAAATTTGCGCCAGTGAAACATGGTCGCTGAATATGAAGTACAAAATAACCGTTAAGGCAATACCCGTGAGAACTGTAAAAAGCATCAGCCCATTTAAAACTAAGCCGACACTTTTAAAGGATGAAAAAAATGACGGTCCCACCTGAAGACCGACAAAGAAAATAAAAACAATCAGACCGAAGTCTCTGGTAAATCCCAAAACATCCGGATTAATTTTGACACCGAAGTGTGCGAACAAAAGACCTACGAACAAAACACCAATGACGCCCAGAGAAATTCCCTTGACTTTTATTCGCCCGACCGCCAGCCCAATAGTGATAATAGCCGCATAAATCAGCGCAATATGGGCAATTGAATTTGTATCGGTGAGGAGCGAATGGAACCATTCCATAGTGTTCGTTGCCTTTATCAAAAGACCGTATGAACGGAGAAATAAGCAGAATTACTTACAGGCGTAAGTGTATGCGTTCAAAACAAATTTCTCGATTAATGAATTCCCTTATATGGCAAGCGGATTAGTCAAAAAAACTGCAATCTTTTATCCATTCACTTTAATGTCTTGTTCTTCCGCTCTAGGTACGATTTTCATTAGGAAATGGCTTTGCGGATGTTCTCGGAGTATCTGTCGAAGCAACTTGCGCAAAGAACTTTCTCTCACTGAGTCAAGGAGGCCTAATTGGATCAGCCTTGATCACTCATTTTTGCAAAGCCTCCACACTCAGACTTTATGGTTTTCTCATAAACAAAATGGGGAAAGTTTCCCCGTGTTCATCTATCGCCGATCGATCGTAAACTTCAAATCCCATGTGCTCATAAAATCCTATTGCCTGCTGATTTTGCTCGTTAACCACCACATCGGTAATTGGATAAAGGGACATGGTCTCTTGTATCAATTTCTTGCCAAGACCGTGTCCGCGATACTGAGTAGCAATAAAAAGCATTTCAATCTTTTGACCGGAAATTCCAAGAAAACCGTGTATTGAACCCGTATTTTCTCGCGCGACAAATAAATGTGGAACCGCCTTTATGGCATGGGGAACATAGAGTTTGATTGTTTCAATATCTGCATGTGTTAAGAAAGAATGAGTAGCCCGCACAGAATCTTCCCAAATATCCACTAATTCACTCACCAGTGCATCTGTTCTTTGGTTGTTTTTTAATTCGCAAATGATCATTCTTCAATTAAAAAAAATTCCGCATCAGTCTTAACTGTGCGGAAAGTTGCTTGGTGCCCGTTGACCGAGGAATTTATCAATAAAAATCACATAGTTATCGCAATTTTAGGCCAAATTATGTCGATTGCTGTGGTTTGGCTTGATGTTGCAATTTGAAACAAGATTGCTGCTAATTAATCATTCTGCCCGCTGTTCGAATTGCTTTTTTGAATCCATGGACTCGAACAGTGACCAATCACATTGAAGAACTTCCTGTCAATTGCAAAGCTTCAAACAAGCTCAAACTTTGCCATCTTCATTTACCTACTGCAATAAGAGGCTTGGGCAACTTCCCCTGCACTACCCAATTAGAAAGCGTCTTCAGGTTTCGAACCCACAGATTTTACAGGCTTGGTATTTATCCAGATGATAGAAGTTTTTATACCAATCCTCTGGAACGTGTGCCTGATGTTTTTTTTCTAAGATGTGCACCACACGGTACCCATAATTGATTTAATTACAGATACCGTACTATTAACGTGAATTGACATCCTCCTCGCCGTGAACGGCGAGGATTCCCTACTGTGTCAGTGGCTTGCGCCACTGATCACTTCGATGGGTTCCTGCTGCTGACCCGCGCAATGGATTGTCTCCATCCGCTGATTCACTTGAGCTCGGCCTACTTCGCCGAGCTCCCCACAGGCTGACATGCGTTGCCCGCGCACCTTTATATTTCTC